>NZ_BADY01000177.1:0-14648 GCF_000241185.1 Pseudoalteromonas sp. BSi20495 | reverse complement strand
CAGCTTGCTGGCGTAACGAGTGCAGCTTGCTGGCGTAACGAGTGCAGCTCGTCATATTTAAAATGGAAAACAGACTTTAAAATTAAAAACGATGCTTCTCGCGTGAGTTAGTTCTGCGCTGGCGAAAGCCCTATTTGATCGGTGCTATTTAAGCCGCAATTAAATAGGACTCTTGTCCTGAATGCTTGTTGCTACGCTTAAACGAGCCTTTGCCTTTTTTAGCTTTAACTACTTGTGGTTTAAATAATTTAGAGGTTACCAACGCTGCTAGTGCATTGTGGTTTATAACGCCTCGTCCTGTGTCTACCGCGCCGGTGTTTGCGGTTTTTGCTTTAGATTTTTTAGTCATATATTTCCTATCAACTAATGGTTATTTTAAGTTAAATAATAAAGAGGCTTTTATATTGGCCTATTTAAGAGATGGCGATTGTAGGCTTAATTTTCAACCGCGCAAGTATTTTTAATGCCCAACAGGTACTTTTTAATAATAAAAAAGCATAAAAAAAGCGCAGTTAATAACTGCGCTTAATATTACTTTAGTTTACTTTACCTTTTTATAAAATAATTAAAAACTAAAGCTTACTTTTGCATAATACGTTCTGCCGTCAAAACCGTATGGCAATGCGCGTACAGGGTATTTAAATGCACCGTTGGTGATAAAATTAAGTACTTCGTCATCACCTAATTCATCTGGCGTTTCGTCAAATACGTTATCGGCACCAACCGAAAGCGCAAACATGTCGTTAATTTGGTAGCTTACATTTAAATCAACTAACACAGCAGACTCAACTGTACTTGTTGGTTTAAATGAACCCGTAGGCGAAAGCTCACCTGGTAATGAAATATGGTCGTTACCAAAGTATTTTACGTCTGTTTCGCCAAAGTAGTTAAAGCGAATGGTTGATGTGTAGGCATCGCGTTCGTAGTCAAACGTAAGCGTTGCACGTTCGCTCGGTTGTCCGTCGGTAAAAAAGCTACGTTGTAAATCATCAAAAGCAACCGCTTCAGGAATACCGTCTTTTGCATTTACGCTGTCAATTTTAGTATCGTTTAGGTTACCTGCAAAGGTTACTCCTAAATTGCCGCCTTCAACTTCAGTGCGGTACGATGCAATAATATCAACACCTTGCGTAGTAGAATCAACCGAGTTTGAGAAGTAGTTAGCTTGCACTGCACCAGTTGCTTGTAGCGCTGCAACCGCTTCTGAGCTAAACGATACGTCGTCAACCGAAAGTAAGCTGCCAAGTGTAATACGGTCTTCAATTTCTACACGGTAAAAATCAACCGTTAACGAAAGCTCGCTTGTTACATCGTAAACAAAACCTGCACTGTAGTTTGTTGATGTTTCAAGCTCTAAGCTATCTACGCCTAGCGCACTTGGGAAAGCGGTCCCAGTGTTTGCCGTGAACGACTGCGTTAATGTGCCGTCTGAGCCTAAGTTAGTTGTAAAAGCTGCATAACCACTTTGTTGAAGTGATGGCGCTCTAAAACCAGTAGATAGCGCACCACGTACTGCAAAGTCATCTGAAAATTCATAACGTGTTGCTAATTTACCAATTAAATCATCCCCAGCATCTGAGAAATCTTCATAGCGTAGCGCACCACTTACGTTCCATGCGTCGGTGATCATAGTTTCTACGTCTACATAAACTGCGTAGCTGTTACGGTCGCTGTCGTTAGCCGCTTCAGGGCGTAGGCCGTTATAAGCTTGAAAACCACACTGTGCAAATTGATCCGGATCGTTTACTGATGGGTACGAGGTATCCATATTTGCTAGTCCACAGGCGTATGATGCTTCATCGCCAGGCACTATTTCGTAGTTTTCTTTACGGTATTCGGCACCTACTGTTACATATAAAGGCTCACTACGGCCAATATCTACAATACCGTTTACATCAAGGTTAACAGTTGTTTGATCAAATCTAAAACCACCTGAGTAACCGCCAGTAGGGCCTGAGTTTGCTGCAATATCGGTATCGCTTGCACTTGGGTTATTAAATAAATACTCAGCCGCGTAAGAAGCGTTTAATGTATTGCGTGATGTAAAATCGTATTGGTTTTCACCATAAACAGCCGATACATCGTAAGTCCAATCTGTGTTTATATCGCCTTTAAAACCAAGCGCGACTGAAATATCTTGTGCTTCATTATATATGCGCGGTAAAAAACCATCACTATATACTTGTGTTACGTTTTTAGACGCTTCGTTAAAGTTACGGTAAAAACCATTACCCAGCGCCGTGCGCTCTGAGTAGCCACCAAACGAGTAAAGCTCACCGTCGCCCATTGGTAATGCCATGTTGTAGAATAACGACGTAAATTCACTTTCTGAGTTACCTTGGCCCCAGCGTACATCTTCACTTAGCGTACCTGGTTCAACATTAAGCGAACCACCCGTATCGCGCTCGGCGCGGTTAGTGCCGTCGGCATCACGGTACTCAAGCGATAGGTTAATAAAGCCGCCTTCGTTACCTAATTCAAAACCACGGTTTAAACCTGCTGAAATAGTGTCGCCGTCACCTTCACTTGTGCCGCCGTATTGTACAAAACCCGTTGTAATACCGGTTGAGTTATTAAGAGATAAGTTAATAACACCTGCAATCGCGTCAGAGCCATACTGCGCTGCAGCGCCGTCGCGTAATACTTCAACGCCTTTAAGCGCCGTTAACGGAATGGCATTCATATCAGTACCCGCAGCGCCTGCACCAACTGTACCGTTAAGGCCAAAAATTGATTGGTTATGACGACGTTTACCATTTACTAATACAAGGGTTTGATCTGGTTGTAAGCCGCGAAGTGTTGCGGGTCTAAATAAATCAGAACCGTCTGATACTTGTGTACGCGAAAAGTTAAATGAAGGCGCTGTCGCTTGAAGGCTTTGGCCTAATTCGGTAAAACCACCTTTAGTTAAATCATCCGCGTCAATTAAATCTATAGGAGAAGAAGACTCTGTAGAGGTGCGGTTAGATACACGCGATCCTAATACAGATATTTGCTCTATGTTTTTAGCAGCTTGCACTGGTGCTTCTTCTGCGTTAACAATGCTTGGTGCGCTAAACGCAAAAGCAACGGCTACAGCAAGTGTATTTAAACGGTATGTTGACATAGTGACGACCCTGTTTTTTTGTGTGTTCTTATAAATTATTTAAACCACTTTATTAGCAGCCTGTGCAAACATCCTAGCAACATATACAAATAAAAAGAAACAAAAAATGGTGTAATTATGCAAATATTTTATAACATAAGAAAAAAACACTTAAAAGTGCGTTAAATACATACAAAACAGGTATTAATTTTCAAATTACCAGATTTAACGTTTTGTTTACAATGTAAATTATAATGGTTATTGTCTGTTTTGACGGGTAATGAACAAAAAATACTCGTAACTTAGTCTAAGGCACTATTTACTTTTATTTCTTCGTCGAAAATAGCATATAGCGTAAACAAGCATTTTTAACTTGCCGACTACTCAGCAATTAACTTTAAGCATAAACATTTAGGGCGTGTTGCTCTTTGGTGGTTGAACTTGCAGTAAACTGCTTGGTTTTTAGGCAAGGCCATGTAGTGTGGTTATTATCCATAAGTAGTCGATAACGCAGCATAAATACCAAACATGCGCTGCCCGAAAGGTTCTTTCTAGGGACTAATTTTAATCCACAAAGATCAACGCGCCCTAATCATCTTTGACAATTATGTAACTGGAGTGATTTTTTGAGCTACGCTTTAATAAAGTAATCTTAAATAAAAAATACATTATTGACTTGTAAGGATAAAGCTATGACAGACACAGCTAAAAAAGCTGCCATGACTCACATTGATGTACTATGCGTTGACGATGATGAAATAGTATTGCGTTCACTCACCCGTTTACTAAAAACAAACAAACTAACGGCGATCGCGTGCAGTAACCCCGAAACAGCTTTAACACATTTAAAAAGCCACGAATTTGGCTTAATCATCAGCGATATGCGCATGCCAAAAATGAATGGCGCACAGTTTTTAGAGCAAGCCCGTAAGCTTGCGCCTGACACACAGCGTATTTTATTAACAGGGTATGCCGACATAGAAACAACCTTAGCCGCAGTTAACCAAGGTCAAATAAGCGGTTATATCCAAAAGCCTTGGCAAAACGATCTGCTACTTGGCAGCATTAATAATAGCCTTGAAAAATTTCAGCTAAAAAAACAAAATCAAATACTTGAAGAACAAGTAAAAACTCAAAACTTAGAACTTATCGAATTAAACAATGATCTTGAACAACGTGTAGAAAAACGAACTAAACAAATCAAACAAGTTTTAAAACAATTAGAAGAAGCAAGTGAACGAGAAAAAATAGAGCATAAATCAACCGTCGAGCTTTTATATAACTTTATAAATGCAAACCCTTATCTC
Organism: Pseudoalteromonas sp. BSi20495; assembly: GCF_000241185.1. NCBI lineage: Bacteria > Pseudomonadati > Pseudomonadota > Gammaproteobacteria > Alteromonadales > Pseudoalteromonadaceae > Pseudoalteromonas > Pseudoalteromonas sp. BSi20495. The sequence goes on along the minus strand of NZ_BADY01000177.1, from coordinate 10,256 downwards.
GATGGAAATAGGGCACAAAACATTGCCAATACCTGCACCCAAATAGCGCTCTATTTAAATTTATCGCAGAAAAGTATCGATCTTGCGCCGATGGCTGGCTACTTAGCGCAAATAGGGTTACTTGCCATGGATCCTGATCTTTATAAAAAACCAGTCAATAAATTAAGCGAGTCGCAGCGTAAAACATTTTATACGCACCCAAGCACAGCGCAATTAATGCTAATGCCAGCAACACATTTACATGATGTTTCTGACGCTATTTACCATCAGTTTGAGCGTTATAACGGGAATGGCATGCCAAAAGGCTTAGCCGGCAACGATATACCGATTGGCGCAATGGTGTTGGGTTTAGCGCGTGATTACTGGGATGCTTTTGAACAAAGTAATGCCGCAAATGAGCAAGACCGCCATGTACATGCGCTCGATACTGTAAAGCTTTATAGCGGTACATTTTATCACCCTAAAATTGTACGTGCTCTTGAGGCTAGTCAAACAAAAATGCGTGAGCAAAAAAGCTCAGCTGGCTCAATACTTATTTGTAACGCTAGCGAACTGAAAGAGAACATGATTTTAGGACACGCTCTGCATAGCCACACAGGCATAATGCTATTACCAAAAGGCCATATATTTAGCCGCAAATCAATCGAAAAACTGCAACAGCTTGAAGCCAAAAAGCCGACTCCATTTAGAATAATGGTTAAAACCGCTAAATGATTGATCTAAATCGCAGTTTTTTTCGTTACAATGTGTCTAAAATAAATTAATGACTTTGCTTGAAGGAGCACACCGTGTCGCGATTTTCTGCCGTTACCGACAATCCCCACGATCAGCGTTTTAACCAAAAAACGGGAATATTGCTTACCAACTTAGGTAGTCCTGATGCGCCGACGGCTGCAGCACTGCGTATTTACTTACGAGAGTTTTTATCAGACCCCCGTATTGTAGAAATACCACGCCTAGTATGGATGATTATTTTGCATGGTATTATTTTACGAGTCCGCCCTAAGCGTTCAGCCAAATTATATGAAAGTATATGGACCGAAAACGGATCACCACTAACCCATATTACACGCCAGCAAAGTATTAAGTTAAATACCCTACTAAAAGAAAAAGGCTACACCAATACCGAAGTTGTTATGGCAATGCGCTACGGCAATCCATCTATTGAAGCTGGCCTTGAAGCCTTACGAGAAAAGGGATTAACACGTATTGTTATAATGCCAATGTATCCACAATATTCGAGCCCAACTACGGGTTCTACGTTTGATGCTGTATCAAACGTACTGCGTAAATGGCGCTGGGTACCAGAGCTACATTTTATAAACGGCTATCATAAAAATACACGCTATATTGAATCGCTTGCAAACAGCATCAGTGAAGATTTAGAAGCCAACGGCATGCCACAAAAATTGGTTTTTTCGTACCACGGCATGCCTAAACTATTCTTAGAACGAGGCGACCCGTATCATTGTTTGTGTTTACAAACGACCCGTTTAGTAGTAGAAAAGTTAGGCTTGGATAAAGATAAAGTAATTAGTACGTTTCAGAGCCGCTTTGGCAAAGCTGAATGGTTAAAACCTTATACCGATGCAACACTTCAAAGCCTACCAAGTGAGGGAATTAAAGACATAGCGATTATAAGCCCTGCTTTTAGTGCTGACTGCCTCGAAACACTTGAAGAACTTGAAGGCGAAAATCGTGAAATTTTTGAAGAAGCTGGTGGCGAAAAATACCGTTACATTGCGGCACTCAATGACCGAGACGATCACATTGAAGCCATATATGATGTACTAAAACCGATGTTATAAACGTTCATAACTGCGCATAAATAGTGACTTTTAAGCGGTGTTAGCATTAACACCGCTTTTTATTTTATAAAACCTCACCTACAACAATCAAACACCCAACTTGTAGGTGCGAATTTACTTCGCGCATGCAAAAACTTAAAAATTAGCGAGGTATAAAACCTCACCTACAACAATTAAGCACCCAACTTATAGGTGCGAATTTACTTCGTGCTTGTAAAAAGTTAAAAATTAGCGAGGTATAAAACCTCACCTACAGCAATCAAACACCCAACTTGTAGGTGCGAATTTACTTCGCGCTTGTAAAAATTAGCGAGGTATAAAACCTCACCTACAACAATCAAACACCCAACTTATAGGTGCGAATTTACTTCGCGCATGTAAAAGCTTAAAAATTAGCGAGGTATAAAACCTCACCTACAACAATTAAACACCCAACTTGTAGATGCGAATTTACTTCGCGCATGCAAAAGCTTAAAAATTAGCGAGGTATAAAACCTCACCTACAACAATTAAGTATTAACTCAATCCTTTCGGGTAATCATTACCGTGCACACACCTGCGATAATTCCCCAAAAAGCAGATCCGACCGAGAGCAGCGTTAAATCTGACGCTGTAACTAAAAATGTTACAATGGCAGCTTCAGTATATTGCGAGCCATTCAATGCTTGCTGCAAACTATTCGCAATAGTGCCAAACAGTGCAATACCTGCAAGTGCCAAAATAAGTGCTTGTGGTAAAGTTGCAACTAGCCCAACTAACGTTGCAGCACATAACGCCATTATTATATAAAAAACACCACCAGCAATACTTGCCCAATAACGCTTATCAGGGTTTTTATCCGCTTCTTCGCTCATGCAAATAGCGGCGGTTATTGCAGCTAAATTTATAGAATATGCCCCAAATGGTGCAGTTATAATATTAATGAAGCCTGTCACATTAAGTGATGCAGAAATAGGTACTTTATAATTATGTGCTTTGAGAACGGCTATACCGGGCAAATTTTGCGACGTCATGGTGACAATATAAAGTGGTAAACCAATGCTAATACATGCTTGTAAGTTAAACATGGGAGCGGTGTAAGTAAATTGGCTCATTTTCCAATGCAATGCAGTCGTATCAATATTTCCCATACTCCACGCCAGTAACACACCCACAATAAGTACACTAAGCATTGCAAAGCGGGCAAAAAATCGCTTACCTACAAAGTACATAAGTACCATTAAGCCAATCACTAAAGGCATGTCGTTCATAAAATTAAACACGTCAATGCCAAACGTAACAAGTACACCAGCAAGCATGGCACATGCTAGTTCACTGGGAATACGGTTCATTATTTTTTCAAACCAGCCCGTTATGCCTGACAAAAAAACTAACAACGCCGATAACATAAATGCACCAATCGCTTCATTCAAGTTATACCCTTGAGCGCTTGAAATAAGTAATGCAGCCCCAGTAGTAGACCATGCAATTAATACCGGCACTTTATAATAATACGATAAACCAATGGAACTAAGCCCCATAACCAAACCAAGCATTAAAATCCAGCTGGCAACTAAATCAGGAGTGCCTCCTAGGGTAATTACGACTTGATAAATCAACGCAATTGAACTCGAAAAACCAATAATAACCGCTACGAGTCCTGCTGTAATTCGATTAAGCAACTGATCAGAAACCGCCATAAATCTCTCTAATATTTATTTTTATGTACACAACATACGTGGCTAATATTTTCTTTGCAATTAACTATTACGCTACAAAAAGTGAAATAAATTCATTTTTATTTTTTACCTAAATTAATGACCAAACCAACATAAAACTATTGTATTAAACAGAATAAAAAAGTTATCACAAACAATCTAAAGCCCGCCAAAACACTGGAAAAATCAGTACATAACCACTCAATATTTGTACCTATAAAAAATAACCATAAGTTTAATAAGGGATTTAAAAATAAAGTGCTTAACACTTTTTGATTACATTTATTCGCTTGATCTAATCTAATTTATGCTATAAAACGTAACAAATAGTTAACTTAAAACACCAAAAGAGAAACAGATGAAAAAAGTTGCAGTCTTAATTATTGCCATTCCCTTGTCGGCATTTGCACTTTATGAACTATTTATTCATACCGACCACACTGCAGAACCAATTGCACCTGTAGCAATTGACTTACTGCCGGTTAGTACTCTTCGTACACAAAATACACATGCGCCAGCCCCTATTGATATGAGTAAAGATCCTATTAATGTCAAAGCGGTTTCAGCCCCAAAACAAAATATGACATTTAATGAATTTGATGCTGTAAACCGCATCTCAAATAAAGCAAAACAAGTACTTATAAATGCAAAAGTGTTACCAACTGACTTACATAATGAAGCTTACATTGAATTTGACTTAGCTTCATTGCAGGCATTAAAAGCGGGCGAAAACTTCGACTTAGCAATTCCTCAAACAGCCGAAACGTTCACAGCTGAGATCACTAATGTTATTGAATCAAGCAACGGTGATAAAAGTATATTTGGCCGCGTAGTTGGCGTAGATGGCGCAATGCACAACACAGTATTAACCGTAGGAAAAGACGCCGTATACGGGCAATTTACGGCACCTTCGGGTAATTACGTATTTGAAAGTAAAGGTAAGTATGGCTGGATAGCTGCAAAACGTGATTTATATAAAAATCATATAGAGCATGACGTAACGGCACCTAAACCTAAAATTGAAAAAGGTGTAGACATATTTGCACCAAAAATAGATGGCTAATTAACCAAATTAAAAATTTGAGCGCACCCGTTGCGACAATATTTTAAACACCAAAAATCAACCACACTAAGAGTAAGGAAATACAATAATGAAAAAAGTAATCACTACAACCGCTGTTGCAGCAGCACTATGTGTAGCAAGTGTTGCACAAGCAGAAACTATTGATATCGGTATTTTATATACAGATCAGTCAGCAGCGGCTACTAGTAATATCAACACTAAAATCAATCAGCTAATTGCCTTCACAAATCAGGTTTATAGCCAAAATGGTGTAGGTATTACGCTGCGTTTAGCGGGTACACAAAACCTAGGTGACTATGCCATTACACCATCAGAGCAGTGGCTTGATTCGGTAACCGAAAGCAGCTATGTAGATGGTTTACGCAGCGATTGGAAAGCCGATATGATTGCCGTACTAGGTACTGGCGAAAGTGCTGGAAATGGACTTATTTCATGTGGTTTAGCATGGGTTGGACAAGGTACTAACGGCAACCTATACAACTCAATGAGCGACCGCATGTATTCAATTACAGCTATTGATTGTGGTGCAACTACGTTTGTACATGAACTTGGTCATAACCAAGGCTTAGCACATTCACGTAAACAGGGTGATACTTCTGGTGGTGTATACACTGACGGTATGGGTCACGGTGTACAAAATGAGTTTGCAAGCATTATGGCCTATCCACATGTATATGGAAGTGCAACACAGTACGACTACTTCTCTAATCCTAATTGGAGTGTAAATAACATACCATTTGGTGTAACTAACCAGTCGTATGCTATTCGCACTGTAACAGCAACTAAAACAAGCATTGCCAATTTTAAATAAATGCTTATAAAAGTGGGCTATCCATTACCCACTTTTAAAAAATAAACATTATAACCTTCCCCCAAGAGCGCTTAGCGCTCTTTTTTGGTAAAGCTTAATGTACAACCATTTTTTGCTTTATAGCGGGCATTAACGTTTTACCGTCACCATCAACTTTGCTTAATAATTTAAGACCCATTACTTTTGCAAGCACAGGATAAATATCAAGATTACTTACTTTATCTAAGCTAATTCCTTCTTTAAAAGCAGGGCCACTAGCTATAAACGTAGCAGCCATGTCATCGGTATAGGCATAGCCATGCGTACCTAAATACATCGGCTTTTTAGTATTAGTAAACACCGCAGGTGCTGTGGTTTGTACAACGATATCGCCCACACGCGTACCTTTATTATAATGATAGCCTGCTAATTGTTCATCAGTTAAAACGGTATAACGTCCTTTAGCCGCTTTTTCTAAACGCGCTTTATAGCCTGCTATATCAGCATTTTCAGCATTCGGTTGTGTATAAATAAGTAAACGAGGGCCTGTATTTTTAACTAAAAAGTTTTCATCTTGAGGCAATGTTGTTACATCAATACTTTTATCTGGGTTTACGCTCGTCATACCGTGATCTGATACAATTACTAGGTTTACGTCTTGCTCTAATTTGCGTAGGCGAGTTTGTAATTGCCCCATCAACTCATCAAGCTGTTTAACTGCATCTCGAGTTTGTGGTGCGTCTGGCCCAAATTCATGACCCATGCTATCAACCAACGAAAAGTAACTTGCAATAAAACGCGGGCGCTGTGCTTTTGGTAAACTTAACCACTGAATAATTTGATCTACACGGCTTTGGTAATCGCTATATTTAGAATAATGGTAAAAGTAATCGGGGGTCATGCCGTTAAATAACGCATCCGACTCAGGCCAAAAGTACGTTGCTGATTTAAGCCCCTGCATTTTTGCTAAATTCCAAAGAGGGATACCTTTTACCCAAGTGCTATCGCCAAGTGCTTTACCCATACTGTAACACTCATTTTTGCGGGCTTTATCGCAAAAGTTATTATCAACAATACCGTGATTGACAGGAAGTAAGCCCGTAATAATAGAAATATGATTAGGAAACGTTTTAGTAGGATAAACAGGTATTAACTTTTGAGCGCGAACGCCGCGATCGGCCATTGCCTTTAAGTTTGGCGCACCGTGCTTTTCAATGTAATCCCAACGCAGACCATCAATTGATACAAGCACCACCGTTTGTTCTTTTGCTGCAAGTGCAACATTACTCATTCCTGTTAATAGGCAAATTGATATTACCTTTAAGATCCACTGCTTCATTATAAATACCCGCCTAGTTAAAAGTGCGCTAATACTGAAAATAATGATTTGATAATACAATTGACTGCCAGCAAATGATACAAGCGCCTGTACCTAACTCATCTAGGTGTATATATTAACGTAAGTATATTAAAAAAGAATGACACCGCGCACTCACTTTGCCAGTCATCAACAATCAAAAAGGACAACGATGACTATTGATTTTAGTAAAAAAATAACCCCTGCGCGCATGTATCGCACAACATCTAACTTGCAAATGGCGCTTGAAAGCGACCGAGGTCGTATAATAAACAGTGCTGCTATTCGTCGTTTGCAACAAAAAACACAAGTATTTCCACTTGAGCGTAATGCAGCCGTTCGTTCGCGCCTTACTCATTCGCTTGAAGTACAACAAGTTGGTCGTTTTATAGTGCAGCGTATTTTTGCTAATTTAAGCTACCAACAACAAAAAGACTACGGCCTAACAGGACTAGAACGCCCACTAGAAAGCCTAGTAGAAATGGCCTGCCTCATGCACGACATAGGCAATCCGCCATTTGGACATTTTGGCGAAGCAGCTATAAATCATTGGTTTAATAATAATTTGCTAAGCGTTACACCCAAACGTTGTAAAGAGCCAAATACAGGCATTGGCGTTGTTTTTAAACACCTTGCACTGGATATTTGTAACTTTGAAGGTAATGCGCAAGGCATACGTATTATTCACTCTTTGCAAACACTCAATCTAACCTACAGTCAAAGTGCGGGGATTTTAAAGTACACCCGCCCAGCAGGCCTTGATACAAAAGACATACCACAAAATAAAAACTACTTAATGAAAAAAGTTGGGTATTACTACAGCGAAAAAAGCTTCGTAGAAACACTACAAAAAGAATTAACCATAGAGCCTTATTGCCGTCATCCTGCCAGTTATATAATGGAAGCTGCTGATGATATTTCATATTGTCTTGCCGACATTGAAGACGCTGTAGAAAAAGATATTATAAGCACTGAGCTATTATGCATTCAGCTTAAAAGTCACTATAAAAAAGCACTTATAAATCTCACCATTGACGATTCTGAACACCTAGATTTTGTAGATAAAGCCGTAGACTACGCACTCGAACGCGCCAAAGCACAACCATATAACTTTAACAGTGAATTTTTTATATACTTGCGCGTTTCACTCCTGCACCCGCTGGTGAGTCATGCGGCAAAACGCTTTATCGAAAACATAGAGCCGATTTATCATGGCGACTTTAATCATGCCCTTTTAGAGGACAGAAGCCACCTGCATGCTGTTACCAAAGCATTAAAAAATGTAGCGCTTAAATATGTGTTTTCAAACAAAGAAGTCGAAAAGCTCGAACTGCAAGGCTATAGAATCATTAACGGCCTACTTGATTGCTATAAACCATTACTATTATTAAATAGCGACGATTTTAAACGTGCGCTCAATGGCGATTCACGATTATTAATCGAGTCAAGATTAGTTAAAAAGCTATCTAAAAAGCACTTAAACAGCTACTCACATGCCATTAACGCCATGCAAGAGGAACCTGATCACTTTGCCGCATACGAGTTTTATTACCGTTGTAGATTGATTCAAGATTACATAAGCGGCATGACCGACCAATTTGCCTACGACGAGTATCGTAGCTTAATGGTAATAGACTAATAACGCGGTAAGTTTTAGGCTCTGTTGCCTTTTAGGATTAAAATTTGTTCAATTTAGGGGCAGCGCATGTTTGGCATTTATGCTGTGTTATTGCCTATTTATGGGGAGCAACCACACTGCATAGACTCTGCCTTGCCTAAATACCAGACATACAACCTCGAAAGATAACCAGCCCCTAGATAAATTTTAGTTTTGCGCTTAAAATCGAACTATTAATGTTTAAGCGCTATTTACCTTTATGATCACTTTACTAACACGCCTTACCTTTTGTTTTGCCCTATTTTATAGCGTTAACAGCGCAGCATATAACGAAGCCATGTGCATACTTATAAAACAAGAAATACAGCAAAATAGTGGTGATAAAACAAGTCGAAAATACAGAAACGCAATACGCGACTACAACAATAACTGTAACAAACCCAAACAAGCCCAAACATACCCAAAGCCGCCAATAGAAAGAGCTCCGGTTATAACACCAGTGCAATCTCAAGTTGTGGAGCCAACACTTAACACGCCACAAAATCCAGCAACACTACAAACGCCACTGCCCGTTAGTATTAAAAACGAGCAACAACAAAACACGATTGAACAGCCAAATATTAATAATGAAGTAATAATAAATGCAGAGCCTCAAGCCAAATCAGTTATTGATCAACAAAGTACACAGCCACTAAAAAGCAGTGTACCTGTAAAGGTTAAAATACCAGCAAATATAACTGCTCCCGTAGTAAAACCAGCACCGGTTATTGTACCTGCACCAATAGATCAAAGTTCGCTGCTTTTACCTAGCTTATTATTTGTAATAGTAATACTTATTGCTGTGATGGTATTAATACGTTTACGTCGCACTAAACAAAGTAAAACCGAAATTATTGCGCCTGTGGTAGCTGAAACACAGGTACTTAAATCACAAAAAATAGCCACACCATTAAACGTAACTACGAAAGATGCGCCTGAAATAATAGATGAAAATAAAACAATAAAGAGCAACCAGCCACAATTAAAAGCCAATAAAACACAAAAAATAAACGCCGACCACAACAATATTGACGAAGTCTTGCCTACAACATTAGCGCAGACAAACGAAACAACATTTACTGAAATAAAACCAAAATCAGAACCAAACTACACCGAATTTGCAGCAGCCGCTAAAACCACTGAAGCGCAAGTTAACAAGGCCAATCGCTTCACTGAGCCACAAGTACAAGAACTTGACCCCCATGCTCAGCCGATAAAAAAACAATCTAAACAAACAACACAATCTTCTGCAACCGTGCACAGTAATCCACTCATAAATAATGAGATAAAACCGGTTATCGTAAGCCCAGAACCGTTAAAACCTAGCGAAACGACTGACGATTTACATACACCTAAAAAAGTAGCGACCCCAGAGTTTACCAACTTTAGTTCCGCGCACAATTTTAAAGAGCCAGAAATACGCACCTTCGATCCAAATGCTCCGCTACCAGGCGAAAAAGTAATGTCTAAAGCAGCACCAAGGCCTATAAACGCAGAACGTGAAACAACAAAAAGTGCAGCTGAAAAAAAAGAAACAGTAAACAAAGCAAGCAGCAATCCGTTTGCAAACTTATCGCTTGATGAAAGCTGGGATCCAAATTCGGCAGAAAAACCAACTATAGAAGAAAAAAAACGCGCACCTAAATCACAAGCACTCATTGACGCAGAAGAACGCGCTAAAAAAAATGCAAACCAAAGAATGATCTGCCTGCGATAAAAACGTAAGTGCGATTTTACATCGCGCTTTGGCTTATAACTTTAACGCTCACCTAACTCCTGTAGACGCAAAGCTTGCTTGCGTGAAAAGCGCAGCTTTTAATTTATAAATGGGCCTTATCGCCACAACCTTGTACATGCCTAAAA
>NZ_BADY01000178.1:0-207 GCF_000241185.1 Pseudoalteromonas sp. BSi20495 | reverse complement strand
ACGACGAATTATTACTCGATAATGATTCTGCTCAGCTTGATACAGATTTAGCAATTGATGCTGAACCTCAAAATAATTCAAGCGCTGAAATAGATGAAGCTCTTAATGTAGAAGATAGCGATGAATTACCGATAAATTCAGATGCTGGTATTTCGGTTAATGAGTCTGAAACTCCCGAGCTTGAAGAAACTCAACCTACAGAGCCGG
>NZ_BADY01000179.1:0-20767 GCF_000241185.1 Pseudoalteromonas sp. BSi20495 | reverse complement strand
GTGTACTAAATTTAGGTATTACTGAGTTGCAAGTTCAAAGTAACTATTATCGTCGAGCGTTTTGCTTATCATCATAGCGCCCTCAAGCAAGCTCACTGTTTGAATAGCCGCTTTAGTAGGGTTGAGTTCACCATTAGCTAAGTGCGCAGCGCTAAGCCATGTTAGGTTTTGATTAAAAAAGCGTTTTACTTCAAGGCGTACTTTATCTGGAAGGCTATCGCTTTCGGCTCCTAGCAACCCGCATAAACACATTTTTTTATCGGTTACTAATGCACTTCTAAAAAGCTGTATGTACACATCAATAGGATTTTTACCGCTTGCTTTAAGCTCGCTTGGCTCGCCTAACGCAGCTAAAAAAGAATCAGTATATTGATGAGCAAGCTCTGCACCTAAATCGGCCTTAGTTGGAAAGTGATAGTGCACACTGGCGCTTTTAATGCCGACTTCGCAGGCTAGCTCTCTAAAACTAAAATTACTGTACCCGCCAAGGCGCACCTTGTTTTCAGCTGCTTTTAATAAAGCTTCTTTTTTACTCATTTTTAATATTTCCTATCCGTAGCAATACCAATTTTATTAAAACATGATCATTCTATCGCATTAAATAACTTACTAACTGCGTTAAAAATTATTCATTTAGAACAACTGCATGCCATAATTTTCGTCTTTTTCATTGCGCTATATTCTTAGCGCAATAATAGAACGCTTATTTAATGCAATTGGTACAGTAAAATTATCGACCAGTAGGTAGTTATTTACAAGTGTTTTTACTTTTAAGCAACCCCCAAATTTTATTATGAATTAAGTTAAATCCCATAAATCAGAAAAATTTAAACGTTGACTTAAATTTAGTTTAATATTATAAATTACCTATCGGTAGGTAGGTAGCGCCGTTAATTCACTTCTAAACAATAAAGGTAGAGATTGCTATGAAAATTTATGATGTAGAAAACTTTCCAAATCCACTTCGTGTTCGTATCGCTTTAGCTGAAAAAAATGCCACTTCAAATGTTGAGTTTGTAGCTGTTGATTTATTAAATGGTGAACACAGAACAAAAGCCTTTTTAGCTAAAAACCCATTAGCAGGTGTACCCGTATTAGAGCTAGATGACGGCACGTTTATATCAGAAAGTACCGCTATTACTGAGTATATTGATACCGCATTTGAAGGCCCATCTTTAATGGGTGAAACCGCAAAAGAGCGTGCTGTAATTAACATGATGCAAAAGCGTGCAGAATCTATGGTGCTTGACGCTGTGGCAACTTACTTTCATCATGCAACTGATGGCTTAGGTCCTGAGCTTGAAACATATCAAAATGTGGCTTGGGGTGAAAAACAAGGCGAAAAAGCGCGCCAAGGGTTTAGCTATTTTAATGATGTACTAGCGCAATCGGCGTTTGTTGCTGGTGAACAATTTAGTATTGCTGATATTACTTTGTATGCTGGGCTGGTATTTGCTGGATTTGCACAAATAGCAATCCCGAATGAGTTAACCCATTTAGTTGCATGGCAAGAAAAAGTAGCAAAACGCCCAAGTGTTGCAGCTTAATTAGGTTATTAGTTTAAAATTTAAGTGAAGTTACGCTTAGGAGCCAAATATGAAAATAGCTGCCGATTTTAGTAAACGAGTTGTGGTACATAGCGAATCGCTCCCGTGGGTTGCATCGCCAATGGCGGGCGTTGATAGGCGAGTGCTCGATAGAGTGGGCGACGAAGTTGCTCGCGCAACGACTATTGTTCGTTATGCACCTGGCAGTGAGTTTTCGCCGCATGTACATACAGGCGGTGAAGAGTTTGTTGTGCTTGAAGGGGTATTTCAAGATGAGCATGGTGACTTTGCGGCAGGTTCTTATATCCGTAATCCACCGCAATCAAAGCACAAACCGGGGTCTGAAAATGGCTGCGTTATATTTGTAAAGTTATGGCAGTTTCAGCCAGATGACCGAACGCACGTGCGTTTGCAAACAAACTTGATGCAAAGTACGGTGCATCCTAGTTTTAAAAATATTGCCGTAACCCCTTTATATAAAGACGACTTTGAAGAGGTAAGCTTGCTGCACTTTAAGCCCAACGCCTGCATGGTTATAAACGCAAAAGGCGGAGCTGAGCTGCTAGTACTTGAAGGCTCATTTGATGAGCAAGCCGATACTTTTGTAAAAAACAGTTGGTTAAGAGTGCCTATCAATAGCTCCGTTAACGTTAAAGCGGGAAGTAATGGTGCAAAAGTATGGCTTAAAACGGGTCATTTAACTGATGTAGAAAACCAGATATCTCGCGTACAAAATGCGTAATTGAGTCGTTTATTTGAGACTATTTATTGATCTAGTTCAGGACTAATTAATTTTAGAAGGTGTACTTTTACCACTCAGCCTATTTAAGGAGAGCAGTAATGGTACACACAACACATGGTTTATCTATTGGTCTTGAACGTGCAGGAAGAGAGTTTTTTTTAAAACTCAAAGCCGTTGGTACGCTTACTCACGACGATTACAAGATAATTACCCCAATGATAAACTCAGCTCTTGGCGAAGTTAAGCACCCAGTCGTGAACGCCTTAATAGATGGTAGCGAACTTGAAGGTTGGGAATTACGCGCAGCGTGGGATGACTTAAAATTAGGTGTTAAGCACTCTAAAGAATTTAAAAAAGTAGCTATTTACGGTAATAAAGAGTGGCAAGCTCGAATGGCAAAAATAGGTAACTGGTTTATATCGGGTGAGGTTCAATACTTTGAAAATGCTACCGCAGCAATAGATTGGTTAGACGAATAATAAATCCCTTCTCCAAAAAATAGCGCTTACAAAGCGCTATTTCAACTCTTAAATAAAGAACTTATAGCGAACGTTTAATAGTTTTCGCTTATTGTTAAGTATCAATTTTATCAAAATACGTTACTAAGCTATCAATAAATGAACGAAGTGCAAGTGACTGATGTTTCCTGGAGCGGTAAATACCGTATATGCTCAAAGTTTGTGGTTTAAGGTGTGGTAGTAAATGTATTAACTTTCCATTATTTATATATTTCTGCGCAGCAAACTTAGGTTGTAGAGTTATTCCTTGATTATTAAGAGCAGCTTTTAACAGTAAGCTCGAATCATTAGCACTGAAGTTACCAGCAATCGCTACAGATACGGGTTTTTCAGGGTGTGAAAAATGCCACATACTTTTTTCAAACCGTGAATAGTTTAAACAGTTATGGCGACTCAAATCATCCGTAGTTATAGGCTTAGAGTTTTTTTCTAAATATTCTGGGCTTGCACATAATACTGAATGGCATTTTCCAAGTGGGCGAGCAATTATATTAGGATCTAAGTCATTGGTAATTCTAATTGCTAAATCTATTCGCTCTTCTACCAAATTTGTAACGTGATTACTAATTTGTACATCAATACTGACTTCGGGATGAGCGTGTAAGAATTGTTGCAACATATCTGGTAGTACATCATGTGCTAAAAAAGGCGAGCACGACAACCTAATTTGCCCGTTTAATTTGTTATTACTTTCTATCGGCGCACTAATATTTTGGGCGATGGCAATGAGCTCTCGGCTATGATTAAGTACTTTTTCACCCTCTGCCGTGAGTGTTATTTTTCTTGTTGACCTATGGAGTAGTTGGGTATTTGCCCACTTTTCCATTTGATTCAAATACCGTGTAACCATAGATCTAGACATATCTAAAGCACGGGCAGCACCGGCTAGACTTTTCTGCTCTACAATTTTTATAAATACATCAGCTGCAATAATTCTATCCATTCACTTTGCCTATATGTTCGATTTATGCAACAGATAGTTGCATTCTGCCTAGTTTTTAATTCTTAAATTGCAACATACAATAGCCTCATCTTAACGAAATAACAAACAGGCTACTGAGAATGAAAAAAGTTAAACACGTATTAGCAGCAACAGCTTTATTAGCAAGCACATTAATGCAACCGGTATTAGCGCAAAGTGAATTAGTTGTGGATGTATATAACCCACAAGACAAAAGTATTTTTGCTGTCTCATCAAGCATTATAAGTGGTAATAACGAAGTGTTATTAGTGGATGCCCAATTTCAGCGTAATGATGCACAAGCATTGGTTGAAAAAATAAAAGCGAGCGGTAAAACATTAACAGCTGTTTATATTAGTCACAGCGACCCTGATTTTTACTTTGGTTTAGATGTAATTAAAGCTGCTTTTCCAAAAGCAAAGTTATTAGCGACTAAATCAACAGTAGAGAATATTAAACGCTCAATGCAAGGAAAGTTAAATTATTGGGGGCCTATTTTAAAGAGCAACGCACCTAAAGAACTTATTTTGCCAGAAGTAATACTATCAAATACCCTAACTATAGATGGGAAAGAAATTATTATTAAAAATTTACAGCATGATCCAAAGCATACTTACCTTTGGATCCCTTCTATAAAAACAGTGCTGGGTGGGGTTGTAGTATTTGATCAAATGCATGTGTGGTTGGCTGATTCGAGCACTGCCGCAGAGCGTCAAACTTGGCAGTCAACATTAGATAACATTGAGAATTTAAAACCACAGACTGTTATTCCAGGTCACTTTTTACAGGGCAGTAAACAAGACCTTTCTGGTGTGTCATTCATGAAAGGGTACTTAAATAAAGCGGATAGCGCTGCAAAAAATGCAAAAAACTCAACTGAATTTGTAGAGATCATGACTCAAGCTTACCCTGATTTAGGTGCAAGAAGCATTTTAGAGTTGGGCTCAAAAGTGGTTATGGGTGAGATGCAATGGCACTAAGTGCCCTTGCGTTAAGCGATTTTTAGATAGGAAATATTTAATGAAAAACGCAACGTTACATATAATTGTTGACCCTTTATGTGGTTGGACTTACGGCAGCGTGCCCTTGATCACCGCTGCTGAAAATATTGATGGTTTAATTGTAAAAGTACACAGTGGAGGCATGCTAACAGGTGATAATGTCAAACCTGTGACTCCTGCATGGCGTGAATTTGCACTTAAAAACGACAGTGTCATAGCGAAGAAAACCGGTCAGGTATTTGGTAGTAACTATACTGATGGGCTTTTAAAAACCAACGATATTATACTCAACTCGGCTCCGGCTATTACCGCTATATTGGCAGCGCAAGAGCTTGGTATATCAGGTGGGAAAATGCTTAATAGTATTCAACATGCTTATTATGCTCAGGGTAAAAACATTATGCAGCTGCATGTACTGACTGATATTGCATTGGAGCTGGGTTTAAACAAGGCCTTATTTGAAACCCACTTTAATGCGCTAGAAGGCGATGCAACAGATCAACATATAGCACAAAGCCGCGGCTTATTACACGATATTCATGGACAAGGTTTTCCTAGTACAGCATTTGAATTTGACACAGGTAAGTGGCAAAAAGCTGATATAGCCCATTATTATGGAAAAACTGAGCAGTGGGTTACCTACTTACAGCAATCAGTTGCGCTAGTATAGTGTGATGAAACTTCTAAATAATAAAGCTGTTTATATTACAGCTTTATTGAGCTTCCTTTTTATAGTGCAAGGGTGTGTGAAAATGAGCAACATAGACATAATTAAAAGTACGTATGAAGGCACAACATCACAAGAGAATGGGCAAAATTTAGTTGCTCATGCAAGTGATACTATTACTTGGAAAGAGGCTGATGGTTTTGCCTATGCTGGTACTTACCATGGTATGAATGATATTACTGAACATGTTTTTCAAAAGCTTGCAAGCGAGTGGTATAACTATACGTTTACGCCACAAAACTACTTATCCCAAGATGATACTGTTGTAGTGTATGGCACGTATTCTGGTACTTATATTAAAACGGGTAAAAAAATGCAAGCTAGGGTCGCGCATATTTGGCAGCTTAAAAATCAAAAAATAACGCACTTTGAACAAATAGTGGATAGTAAAATGGTGTTTGATGCTATGCAGTAACTACGCGTTACTGCATATTTGAACTTAAAAAACATTAGGTCTATTAAATTACATCAGCCAACACCGGTAATGCCGGAAATGCCCCTTTAGCTAAACACGCTTTAGAGCCACATTTTAGGCCAAAGTTGAGTGCGCGTTTTACTATTTTCTCATCATTTATTTTAGCAGTAAGTAATACATCTTCATTGTTATGGTTTAGATAATATAAAACACCAGCAATAAAAGCATCGCCTGCGCTTGTTGTATCAACAGCTGTAATAATTGGTGCCGATTCACTTAGCGTGAACTCATTATGATAAACTGTCGCAGGCTCAGGACCATCTGTTAAAAATACTACGCTAACACCAACATCTAAAAGTGATTGTAAATAATCCTCGGGTAGCTGCTTTGTTTGTTCTGCTAAAAAGTTTAGCTCATCACGAGAGAGTTTAACTATGTCGCAATACTCATAGCAAGCACGTACATTTGCTTCAATATCATCTATGCTTTGCCATAAGCTGTAGCGTAAATTTACATCAAAGCTTACTAATTTATTGTTACTTTTAGCAAGCTGCAAAGCGCTAAATGTAGTTTGCGCAATTGCGTTATTGGTAAGCGTGTTTGAACAAAAGTGTAGGGTACTTAGTTTTTCCCATTGAATTTGCGCCAAGTGATCACTCGTTAAAAGCAAATCGGCCGTATTTTGGCGATAAAAATTAAAACTGCGCTCGCCTGTATCATCAAGGCTAACTATTACCATTGCAGTTTGCGAGCCCATAACTGTAAATAAGTAGTCAGTGCTTACATTGTATTGTGTAAGTGCTTTAGCAAGTTGCTTGGCAAAGTAGTCATCGCCCATACCACCACAAAAAGCAGCTTTACCACCTAACTTTGCATAGCCTACGGCTACATTAGCAGGTGCGCCGCCTGCAATAGGTAAATAAGCACTGTTTTGAGAGTCTTGCGGCAGCATATCAATAAGTAGTTCGCCGAGGCTAAGTAGTTGGGTCATATTGTAAATCCTAAAAAACCTAGCAAGGCTAGGTTAAAGTCAGTGGGAGAATTACTAAATAACCTGAACTCTGGATAATAAATCTATCTCGAGCAGCTATTTTCAGCGCTAACTGCGTTGAATTTATTTGTAATAGGCTAGCTATTGACGCGTAAATTCGCCTTGTTTTCACAGAAAATATCTGGCTAGAGAAAATAAATTTAAATATCACCATGATTCAATACGTTAGTAAATATCTTAACCAGAGTTCAGGTTTAATAAGTTTAGTTAGTTATAAAGCGCTGAAACAAAAAATCGTTTCAGCGCTTACACACTAGAACTCTATTAGTTAAACGCGTATTTAAGCGTTAAAGATGTTGTACGGCCATTAATAGCACGAGCACGGATAATATTGTTTTCAGGTACTGAACCTTCCTCTGCTTCTGTAATACCTACTGTATCGAAGAGGTTATTTACATTAAGGGCAATGTTAAGGTTTTCAGATAAGTCATAACTTACAAAGCCATTTACTTGTGTGTAACCGTCAAGTTTAAGGTCGTTATTATCTTGTGCATATGCATCGGTAGTACCAATAAAGCTAAGGCCAGCAGAGCCTTGCTCATAGTTATAACGTGCCATTAATGAATAAATTAAATCAGCTTGACGACGCGGTGTATTACCTACTACCTCAGGAGCAAGTGCGTCTTTGGCTATTTCTGCGTCGGTCCAGGTTAAATTACCACGGAAATCCCATGCATCAATAAAGTAAGTAGATTCTATTTCGATCCCTTTTGCTTCGTATTCACGGTCAAAAAATGTTTGTGATGTTGCTTCAAAGTTTTGCTCTTCAGTTTCGGCAAAAAACGCAGTAGCAAACACTGATAATGAATCAAAGCGCTTTTTAACACCAAACTCAAATTGGTTCACTTCATCAACTGCGTCTTCTTTTGCAACAGAGCCGTCAGCGCGTACTTTACCAAATAAAAGTCGGTCGGCGTTTGCTCGCCCGCCCTTACTTATACGTGCAAACGTGGCAAGGCTTGGGTCAATTTGGTAATTAGCACCAATTGAATAAGACGAATAGTTCCAGTCATAGTTTACTGGACTTGCGTTTGCAGTATCAATTCCAGCAACATTTTGTTCCGGCACAGAGATCACACCGTCGCGGTTCATATCTACTGTTGAAGTCACTGCACCTGCGTATGTTCCGCGAGCTTCACCGCTATCGTAGCGAGCACTTGCATCAATACTGACATCACCTAGCTTAGTCGAAAATGCTACGTAAGGGGCGCGAGTATCGTATTCTGTATCGTAATCACGTTGACAACAGTTACCAAATGCACTGTAAGCGTATAAACCGTTTTCAGATAACTCAGTGCCATCGGCACCTGTTACATTTAATAATGCAGCATTGTCACCCTTGAGCTCCATTACGTAAGAGTTCCATAACCACGACATAGCAATGTTTTGCGTAGATGCATAGTAACCAAATGTAAGGCTGGTATCATCGTCGAACGATTTAGTTAATTTAAAGTCATTAACTATAGAGCCGAAGTCATTCATTGTGACATCAAATGTCACCATCTTCATTGCTAAACCATCGTTAAACGCTTCACCGGTGTTTGCGTTACTCAAGGTTGCACCTGCGCCACCAATGCTTTCAGCTATTGATGTTGCACTACCGACTTGTTCTGTGAAAGGTGAATTAAAGTTACCGCTAATTGATGACTTACGGAAACGGTTTTCAATACGCCAATCGTTATCTAGATCAAATACAGCTTCAAAACCAACAGAGTCAACCTTTGGATTCATACCATCGCGGATATCGCCGCTGCTAATTTGGTTTTCACCATTTAAGCGTACTGTTTTAGTAAATAACGCTGAGTGAGGGGTGTCTGACTGCGCATCAAAGCCAGCAATAGAGTCACCATTTGAGTACATTGGCATAGGAAGGTAGCCAACACTCTTATCGTCTAAGTGTTTGTAATAAAGGCGAACGTAGCCATTTTCAAAATCTTTTGTAAGGTTAGCTTTAATTTGGCCACCTTTATTAGACGTGTAACCTGTTTCGCGCGGGCCTTCGCCTTGTCGAACAAAACCACCAACATGAAAACGCACGCTATCGGTTAAGTAAGTGCCGTATTCAAAGTCTGTACGAACGCTGTCGTAATCTAAGCCTAGTGTTGTAGACACACTGCCAGATTCGTTTTCGCCATTTTTAGAGATAAAGTTAATAATGCCACCAGGTGCATTACTTGCTGCAGTAGATGCTGAGCCACCACGAATCGATTCAATTGTTTGCACCGTATTATCTAATCGCATAAAAATATCAGAATTACCAAAAGCGATGTCACCGTATTGCATTACAGGTAACCCATCTTCTTGTAATTGTAGAAATTTAGCACCGCCTGATGCTACAGGTAAACCACGAACAGCAATATTTGCATTACCTTCACCACCGGTAGATTCTGCACGAATACCCGGAATAATTCTAAACGCTTCTGCTGTTGAGCGAGGGGTAGACACTTGAACTTGTTCAAGTGATACGCTACTAACTGATACACTAGAAGCCATGATTGTTGTTCGACGTGGTACGCCGGTTACAACAATTGTTTCAAGACCTTTGTTTTGTGACGCTTCTGGTTTTGCTTGATCTGTTTCTTGTGCGTGAACGCCTTGGCTTACGGCAAGTGCTAAAGCACTGATTAAATATAAAGGTGTATTGTGTGTTGTCATGTGAACGCCTCGTTGTGTTGAGCCCGATGGGTTTGTTATTTTTACTTAATCGATTAAGTAAAAATAACAAATATTTTACAATAAGCAAATTATTTTATTATTAATTTGTTATTTATTTACCCATCTGTTGTTTTTTATAGTGTTTTTTATTGTATTAAAATACAAATTTACTCTGTAATTGGGTTACTTTCTGTTAAAGCACTTGCTGATGGGTCACGGCTATAATTAAATAACATAGCTAAAAACAGAATAACTGCAAAGCCTGTTGCTAAGTAAAATCCATAGCGTACATGGCCAAAGTAGTCGCTGATCATACCCATAAACAATGGGGCTAAGGCAGCTGATAAAGCAGTAAAAAAGAGTATAACGCCTGCTACAGCACCGTGTTGCTGCACTGCAAAACACGATATACCTTTGGAATTTAAAGTTGGGTAAACCATTGACATAAATAAACCCGAAAGCGGTAATAACACGACAGCCCAATCAACGCCTCCAAATAACGTACCTACATAGCACAATGCAATGCCAAAGCTTAAATAAGCCATAACACCTTGCCAGCTATAACGGTTTAATAACCATACCGCGATAAAGCGACCTGCTGCACGTAGTACAAAAAATATGGTTAGTGCATAGGTTGCAAGGAGTGGCCAAGAACCAGTGTAGTCTTTTAAAAGCGTAGGCATCCATACGTATATAGCAACTTCAGTAGCTACATAAAGTGCGATAGCTAGCGAAAAACCAAGGGCATACGGGTTTTTAATCATTTTCATGGTGGTTGCCAAAGAGGCTGGCTTTTCAGTTGTTTTAACAACGCTAGGGTAGTCGGCACGCCAAGCTAAAAAAGCAAGGACTAAACACATAACTCCTGCAATAATATACAGGTATGTCCAACTTACGTTTTGCACGAGTAATATTCCAACCAGCGCAGGTCCTACAATGGCACCAATGCCAAAGAAACCCTCAACCTTATTCATTGTTTTAGTGTGGTCCTCGTTACTATGTGAAATATCACCAAGTAAGGCAAGTGCACCAGTTTTAAATAAACCAATCGCTAAGCCTATACAGCAAAGGAGCACTAAAAAGAATGCAAAGCTGGTGCTAAAGGCGAATAAAAAACAACTCGCTGAAAATATTAATAAACCTAGCATAATAGTTTTTTTACGCCCAAGGCTATCGGCTAAAAAGCCTAAAAACAATCCACTAAAGGCAATGAGTGCCATAGGCGCGTAATGAAATGCACTGGCTTGGGTCATACTCAGCCCAAACTCAGTAATGAGTTCAGGGATGATCATACCTACTGCGTCAGAGGTCATGGCAAACATAAAAAACATCATGTATGTAAGCCAACGTATTTGTTGCAACGGATCGTTGCTTACGTGTGTGTGTGATTTTGTCATGTATTTTTCCTCGTTAAATGCTCTGTTAACACCCAGTAAGTCAATCAGTTACTTATTGTAGTATCATGTGAGCCACGATTTTTGTATGTAAAATTTTTAAAAATTACTTGTAAATTCTTACTCGCTAGTTAAAGATATATCTTAATCGATTAAGTTTCAACATGGTATTCACACAATGATGAAGAATAAAGTTCAATTGATCACATACGCTGATCGAATTACTGGCCAAAATATAGGCGCGCTAACCACACTTTTAAACGGCCCTTTAAAAGGCGTATTTGGTGGTGTGCACTTATTGCCATTTTACAACCCTATTGATGGCAGCGATGCTGGCTTTGACCCTATTGATCATAGTGAAGTTGATTCTAGAATAGGTACTTGGGAAGACATACAAGTATTAGGCAAAGATCTCGACTTAATGGCAGACCTAATTGTTAACCATGTATCGGCGCAGTCTTTTCAGTTTCAAGATGTATTAGCGAAAGGTAAGCAGTCAGAATTTTGGGATTTGTTTTTAACCAAAGAAGATGTTTTTCCCGATGGTATGAGCGAAGCTGAGCAAAAAGCAATTTACCGCCCGCGTCCAGGTAGTTGCTTTACCCCAATGAAGTGTGGCGATGGTAAAACGTATGATTTTTGGACCACATTTACCGACAATCAAATCGATATAAATGTAAAAGTAGAAGCGGGTGTTGCGTATTTAAATAACGTACTTACTAAATTTTCGGCTAACAATGTAAATATTATTCGTTTAGATGCGGCGGGTTACGCGATTAAGCAAGCTGGCACTAACTGCTTTATGCTTGATGAAACGTTTGGCTACCTAGATAACTTATCTAAGCAGGCAAACGATTTAGGCATGGAAACCATTGCAGAAATACATAGCCATTATCAAACTCAGGTAGAAGTGGCAAAACGCGTCAATATGGTTTACGACTTTGCGTTACCACCGCTTATTTTACACAGCTTATTTAACAACGATGTAGATGCACTGCTCAAATGGTTACAAATTTCGCCACGTAACTGCTTAACTGTACTTGATACACACGACGGTATTGGCATTATTGACGCAGGTCCAATGGGCGACAAACCAGGGCTATTAAATGCACAGCAGATTGATAACCTAGTCGAAACAATGCACGCCAACAGCAACAATCAAAGCCGCCAAGCTACGGGCGCTGCGGCGAGTAATGTCGACTTATATCAAGTTAACTGTACGTACTACAACGCATTAGGCGCTAAAGACTTTGATTACTTATTGTCGCGTGCAATTCAATTTTTTGCTCCAGGTGTACCACAAGTGTATTACGGCGGCTTATTTGCCTGTGAAAACGACATGGAATTACTGACAAATACAAATGTTGGCCGTGATATTAACCGCCCATATTTAGATGCAAATATAATCGACAAAGCCTTAAATAAGCCTGTAGTAAAAGGTTTAATTGAATTAATTAAAATTCGCAATACACACCCCGCATTTGCAGGTGAGTTTAGTGCGCAAGGTGAAGGCAGTATGTGTTGTTTATCGTGGCAACTAGATGAGCAAACTATTTCACTCACTGTTGATTTTAAATTACGCCATGCACTTATTACACAAGTAAATGGTGATGAAGAAACAACGATTAACTTAAATTCATTTTTAGCTTAATATTATAAAAGTAATTTACAAACGTCATGTAAAGCAAAAGCCAAGCTTAAGTAGCTTGGCTTTTTAACACATAAAACTATTACAAGGTTTGTAAGCTAACTACTCGCACCAATCTCTAATTCGTAACTGACTTCCTTAGTTTTTTCTTCTTTAGAAATAAATAATTCAGCGGCTATAACGCCTTTTTCTTGGCTGTTTTGATGAATGGTGGTTAGGCGAGGTACAAACCGGGCTGCTTCATCAATACCATCAAAGCCAACAATACGCAGTTCTTCACCTATTTTTATGCCTTGTTTTATTGCTTCTCGCATTGTGGCAAGGGCAATTAAATCACTCATACAAATAATAACGTTAGGGCGAGGGGAGGCACTTAAAACCTCTTTAGCCGCAATATTGGCAAAACGCTCGCTACTTTCAGGAATGTTCCAAATACGATCGTCAGCTACCGTAATATTTGCCTCGCTTAAAGCGCGTTGATACCCGCGTAAACGTTGATGCGAAATAGATTGTCCGGTTTCAAATTCGTGATGTTCATACACGCGACATAATACGTTTTCATCAAGTAGCCTAAGCCCTAATATAGCCACTTTATCGTTTTGATTATGTAGTACGTGTTTAGCAATTTCGTAACTTGCTTGCTCGTTATTAATATTTACAGAGGCATTGCGAGCAATATCAAAATCAATAGTCACTACATGTTTAGACACTGTTTTTAACTGCTCAACTAACGCGTTATTACGAGGGCGGCCATAACAAATAAAGCCATCTACAAAGTCGACCACGTTGTTAAGGTTATCGCTATTACCTGAAAACAATAAAACATTAATGCCGTTTTTTTCAAGCACCGAGGTAACACCGCGCATAAAGCTGCTCGCAACGGGGTCAGATACCATGTATTCCACACTATCGGGTAGCACTAAAGCAACAATATTAAATGTGCCATTACGCAACGATTGCGCGGCCTTATTAGGGCCATAATAACCAAGCTCTTTACATGCATTAAGTATGGCTTCACGGCGTTTGGCAGAGAGTTGATCTGGGCGATTAAACGCGTTAGAAACCGTCGCATTAGACACGCCTAATTCTTTGGCGATACTTTTTAGGGTCCAGCGGATTGGTTTGCTCATTAATTACTCTTAGCCATTAAACAGGGTATTAATAAATTAACATATTCAGCGAGTTAGCAAAGTAAAAAATGAGATTTTAGGGCTAATGTCGGCACTCTTTAGGGGCAATGCCAAAGGTTTGTTTAAATAAACGGCTAAAATGACTCGCACTATTAAATCCAACATCAAAACAAACTTTACTAATTGCATGACCTTGTAGCAATTGAGTGCGCGCTTTTTTTAGTCTTAGCTGTTGTTGCCAAAGGGCTGGGCTAGTACCAAATGTGAGTTTAAATTGCTGATAAAACTTACTGCGGCTCATGCAGGCTATTTTGCATAAGGTATTTATGTCGAGCGTTTCATTTAAATGTTCTTCAATATAAAGCAGAGCATCACTAACGTTTGTTTTAAGGTGTGGTTTATCGCAGTTAGCCAGTAATAACTCACGGCTTTGTTGTTGTAATAAACGGGTGATCAATTCATTTAACGACAAGTCAATCAAGTAATGGCGTTGGGCACCTTGTTCGCTAAATAAATGCACCATACGCTCTAATAATTGCTGCGTTTGAATATTGTGTTGGGTGTGCACTAACTGCGGTACATATTCAAACAAGCTATCGTGTGCAAAGTTTTGCTGCATGTTTAGTGCATTAGCCACGCTCGTTATTTTGTCGGTGCTAATTTCAATGGCTAAACAGGTAGTTGGAGTGCTCATTGATGCTTGTGGAAAATCAATTAATACGCCTTGCTCTGGCGCTAATACAAACGACTCGTGTGGTAAAAATGCTTTATGGTATTTGCTGCTTTCTACGTGCATTACCTTTTTGCCGCTAAGCATTGCACAAAACAGTAACTCGTTTGAGTGCAGTGCCACCTTTTGCGCACTTTGATACGTGTCGTAAATACTCAGCTCACTGTTATCGGCCGCAAACGTGACTTTATTTTCAATTAATACATCAAGCTGTTGGCGTTTTTTGTTTAACTGAGATGTGTGCATATCAATCCTTTAGGTTTTTATTAATGTGGACTCACAGACAATTTTTGTGGACAGCTAATCAAGTTTTTAGGCGCTTGTTAGTTTAATGTCGATTAAATATAAAGCATTTTGATTTATATAAATGTTCGACCTTTAGCTAACAACAATAAAGAGAGCACACACATGATATATGCAAATCCAGGCAGCGACGGCGCACTTTTAAACTTTAAACAACAATACGGTAATTACATTGGCGGAGAGTGGGTAAAGCCAGTGAATGGCCAATACTTTGATAATATAAGCCCAGTAAACGGTAAAGTGTTTTGCCAAATACCGCGCTCAGATAAAGACGACATAGAGCTGGCACTCGACAAAGCACATGCAGTGCGAGCGCAGTGGGGCACAACGTCGGTGACCGACCGAAGTAACATACTGCTAAAAATAGCCGATCGAATTGAGCAAAACCTAGAGTTACTTGCCGTAGCCGAAACATGGGATAACGGTAAAGCAATTCGTGAAACACTCGCTGCTGACATTCCGCTAGCGGCTGATCACTTTCGCTACTTTGCAGGGTGCCTGCGATCGCAAGACGGCACAATAGGCGAAATAGACGAAACCACCGTTGCATATCATTTTCACGAACCACTCGGTGTTGTGGGACAAATTATTCCGTGGAACTTCCCTATTTTAATGGCTGCCTGGAAACTCGCGCCAGCACTTGCTGCAGGTAACTGCGTAATTTTAAAACCGGCTGAGCAAACCCCAGCTTCTATTTTAGTATTAATGGAAATTATTGGCGATTTACTCCCTGCAGGCGTATTAAATATAGTAAACGGCTTTGGTAAAGAAGCAGGCGAAGCACTGGCCACAAGCAAGCGTATCGCTAAAATTGCATTTACAGGTTCAACGCCTGTGGGCTCACATATTTTGAAATGCGCTGCTGAAAATATTATTCCCTCTACGGTCGAGCTTGGTGGTAAATCACCTAATATATTTTTTAATGATGTAATGGAAAAAGACGACGCGTTTTTATCCAAAGCAATAGAAGGCGCCGTACTTGCTTACTTTAACCAAGGCGAGGTGTGTACGTGCCCATCAAGGCTTTTTATTCAAGAAGATATTTACGAGCAGTTTATTGAACGAATACTCGAACGTACCTTAAAAATTAAACGCGGAAACCCACTTGATAGCGAAACCATGGTTGGCGCACAAGCTTCAAAAGCGCAATTTGATAAAATACTGAGCTACATTGAAATAGGTAAAAAAGAAGGCGCTGAAGTACTCACTGGTGGTAATGTAGAGCAGCTAAGTGATGACTTAAACGGTGGTTACTACATACAACCTACGCTACTTAAAGGCACAAATGACATGCGTGTGTTCCAAGAAGAAATTTTTGGCC
Organism: Pseudoalteromonas sp. BSi20495; assembly: GCF_000241185.1. Classification (NCBI taxonomy): domain Bacteria; kingdom Pseudomonadati; phylum Pseudomonadota; class Gammaproteobacteria; order Alteromonadales; family Pseudoalteromonadaceae; genus Pseudoalteromonas; species Pseudoalteromonas sp. BSi20495. The sequence goes on along the minus strand of NZ_BADY01000179.1, from coordinate 4,624 downwards.
CTGTTATTTCTATGTCGACCTTTAAAGATGAAGCCGAAGCACTCGAGCTTGCCAACAGCTCTGAGTTTGGTTTAGGCGCCGGTGTATGGAGCAGAAACATGAACCGTGCTTATCGTATGGGTCGTAAAATAGAAGCAGGGCGAGTGTGGACCAACTGCTATCACATGTACCCAGCACATGCTGCATTCGGTGGTTATAAAAAATCAGGAATAGGGCGCGAAACACACAAACTGGCACTTGATCACTACCAGCAAACTAAAAATTTATTAGTGAGCTACAGCGAAGATCCGCTTGGCTTCTTTTAAAAAATTTTAATACAACAATCACTCAGTAATGAGCGCTGCATATTTGCGGCGCTTTTTCATTTTAAGGGGTCCATTGCACCACTTACTGCTTGTTGTAATACATAAATAGGATACTAATTGAATTAAAATGTTGAAACTTCAGGGCTTTAAATAATTCATTAACTGCGTTAAAAAAGTGATTTAATAATATGAGTTTTATAAAAAGCTGATTCATAGTTAGCTAGTTGTTTACATAAGATTATTTGATGGCTAAGATAAATACATCGTAATTTATGAAACTTTACGGTCTATAAAACGATAAAGGCCTCAGAGAGAGTAACTAACTTTTTGTCAACGATATGGAGATCATTATGTACCCAAAAGAATTTTACATCCTACCCGAAGAGCTTTTCCGCCTCGGAAATGCTTCAAGTCCTCGTCTATCGAATGTTCGAGCTCGTGATGTTGATGTTACAACCGTAAATGGAATTAAGGTTATTATCGCAAACGGAAAAGGGATCAGCGTTTTCGATATAGAAGGTATCAACAATGCACCAATGACTGGTTGGGTTTGGAGGTTTCCACCGAATACCCAGCCGCCTCATGGATTGAAGATGGTTCAGGATAAGCCACACCATTACTGTATTTCGCCCACTCGGAATATGCCGGTTGACAAGTTCAAGGGACTTCTTGAGGAAATAGCCCTAAAAGCATCTCGAGTATTTAAGAAAGAAGGAAAGATTGTATGAGTCAGTTCAAGCTTGAACTTGCAGGATCAGAGCTAAAATACGTGCTAGAGGGTCTCATAGCACTTGAACAAGAAATGGCAAAAATATGTGAAACGTCAGATGACTCAGATGAGATTGCTGATGTAGGCAATGATTTGATTGAGCTGCGCTTGTTACTAAATCCTTTGAAGGAGAGAGCCATCAGTCAGTTCGGAGATAGTATAACTGATTTTTCGCGGGATGAGTTATAAGTTAAAAAGTAAGTTTGGTGTCAATACCTAATTTTAAACCAATTTAGGGTTCCAGATGACACCATCTCCCACCATTAAATTCATGATCGCTACCAGCTTTCGTATGAACGCAATGATAAATAAATCACAAAGCACAATAAGCAACACACCCACCCTACGCAAAAAGCTGAGCAATGTAGACAAAATGAAAGTAAAAATAGACTGCCCAATAGGGCGACGACAGCTGTTTATTAAAGAATGGCAAGCGATTTTGCTGTATTGAACCGGCTTTTCTTTAGGTTAAAAGTGCAATATTACCGTCAACAAAGGCATGACACAGCCAAGCGAAAGTGAACGCCCAATGGCAACTGTATTGCCTTGTTCATAATATAGAAAAACTGCAAAATACGATGCATTAAGAAGGGAAAGCCCTTTTACTCTAAATAAAAGCCACTCAAACACCCGTAAATCCTTCCAAAACGCCAGTTAAAACAATACCAAACCAGCTTTTATATTCTATGAAAAATACAGTAATCAATTGAATCAAAATAGGAACTCAGCTATGGTTGATTCATCAATAAAAATAAATAAAAAACGAGTTAATCTACAGGCTCGTTATGTGCCAAGGAGTATCATGCTCAAATATTTAATCCTTTCACTGTTATTTATCAGTCAAATGGTTTTTGCTTGTAAGTGCCATCCTCCTTCCGCTGAAATGGTCATGGATGAAGCCGAAGAAATATTTATTGGAAAATTGCTTAAAACAAAAAGTTTTACAGAAACGATTTTTGAAGAACCAGAAGATTTTGTAAAATATACTTTTGAAGTAGAGAAATCTTGGAAATCTAGTCGAGGAAAAGAAATAGAAGTAACTTCATTATCACACTGTTCCAGACTTATTGGTGAAGCAGGTACTCGTTATTTAATCTTTGCGTATAAATATAAAGATACTCTTCAGTTGGCTTGTAGTTCAAAAAATCTAGATAGAAAACCTTTTAGAAAACTAAAAAGAGTCAGTGATAAATATGATGTTAATTTTCAAAAAGAGTTAGATCACATTAGCTCATTGTCTACTCTTCAGTTTAATAAAATTATGTCTGGCGGTATTTCTATTGAAGTTCTAGGTATTGACCAAGAAGAAACAGAAAATACTTCCGTTTACCCAACGACATTTACGTCTGTTTATATCAATCTAGGCTCTAATAATGGATTATATAACGGTATGGATTTCTGTCATGAAAAAGAATTCGAAAATAGTGGGAAATCTTTAACTGTATATAAAGTCCATGAAACATACTCTTTAGCTGTTTTTTCTAAAATCAGATCCGAGCATACTGTTGAAGTAGGCGAAAAGTATAAAAGCTGCGCCTTGATGTATTAGGCACATAACAACACGCCCGGAGGTGGACAGCAAGCACTAAAACTCACTTTCCACCGCAAATTTTAATAGTGGTGAACCCTTGCTTTTCAATACAGTTAAGTAAGTTGATTTATCGTAGGGCGTATGTGTTTTCCAGCACCTAAATAGGATTCGTATCCACTTAAATGCTAATGTTCTGATGATGCTATTATGAGGTTTTCCTTTACTTCTTGCTGCCAACTATAGTGGCCAAGTAACGATGCTTTAGCCCAAAATGAATAGCGCACAGATAATCCTGCCCATTCCACAAACGTTTGTCTTAAAATTTAGAGTTAAGCCCTTTTATCCTAAATAAAAGCCACTCAAACACCGTAATCCCTTCCAAAAAACTAATTAAAACAACACCAAACTCCCACTCTATATTCTGCATAAAATACAGTAATAGATTGAACCAAAATAGGAACTCAGTTATGGTTTGTTCATCAATAAAAACAAATAAAAAACGAGTTAATCTACAGGCTCGTTATATGCCTATAGAGGTTCTTCAAAATCATATGGAAATTCGCAATATTTCCTGGGAGCAAACAATCCCGCTTCGACAAAGTATTCTTTGGCCAAACAAGCCTCCTGAATATTGCCATGTAGATGGTGATCCTGATGCAATTCATTTTGGTACATTTATCAATGACGAACTTGTTTGTGTTGCTTCCGTATACATAAAATCACATAAAGCTCGCCTACGTAAGTTTGCTACTAAAACTGATTATCAAGGGCAAGGCATTGGCTCTCAAATGCTAAAGTTTATTCTTCAATCCCTTAATAATACGGTTGTAAATTTTTTTTGGTGTGATGCTAGGGAATCAGCTTTAAGTTTCTATCAGCGTTTCGGTATGCAGCCATACGGAGAGCGTTTTTATAAAGCTGATGTTTCTTACTTTAAAATGGAAGTTGCTTTATAGTAAGTTTAAAGCGGCATATAACAAACTGTTTAAGGGTGATTCGCAGCAATTACAGCGACACCCATCCTAAATTTCCCTATTTAAATTAAGATGGGTGTCAAGTTTACTCTCAGGCTTTTGCTCCTTCGTCGCTAATTTTGGCCAACAATTTTTTGCCTCTTAACGAGGCGTTTATGTATTTATCGAAAATCTCAAAATCAGGTGAAAAATGAACTTAGTTGAGTCTACTGCTGAAGTAATCGAAAATGCTCGAGAATTTAGTTACATAGTTAAAGGGAATAGCATTGCTTATGACCGTTTTTCCCAGTTCTTCCATTGGTATTATTTCCCAGAGCTCAGCTTATTTGCTCCAAGTAAATTCATCGGGTACAGAAATACAACAGTTTCAAACTACGTTGGTAAAGGAAATGGCGGAGAGACTCAAGCTGTCTTAAATAAGTGGTTTTCCAAGCTAGAGGAGACATCAGAAGAGTACAAATTAGCTTCTGATGAACTACAAAAATTTGCCACTAAAATTGGCAAAAAGTTATCAGCAAAAGTGTTTAATGGAACTGGTGGTATTTATTTACTTTCCAGCCACGTTAATATTTCTTTATATCCAGATGAGACTAACGAACCTGAATACAAAGAGGGTAAGGTAAAGCAAGTTACTGTAAATGCAATCGAACGTAATCCTGAAGCTCGACGAAAGTGCATTGAATATTATGGTGCCGTGTGTAACTCATGTGATTTTGACTTTTCTGAAAAGTACGGAGCTGAGCTAGGTTCAGGATTTATCCATGTTCATCACGTATTGGATATAGCTCTTGTTGGGAAAGAGTACAAAGTTGACCCTATAAATGATCTTCGTCCACTTTGCCCAAATTGCCATGCTATGGTTCATAGAACAAAGCCAGCAATGCACCCAGATCAGTTAAGAGAAATCATCAAAAAAAATACATAACAAAGCATTTAAGAGTGATTCCCAATGCTTGGCATTTTTCATTCCATCGTTGGGTTTTGTGTTTACGGTGGTAAGGTTAGGTTTTGTGCTAGCGTTGCTCACACCTTAATAATGACAAAA
>NZ_BADY01000180.1:0-1633 GCF_000241185.1 Pseudoalteromonas sp. BSi20495 | reverse complement strand
CGCAAAAAGCTGAACTATGTAGACAAAATGAAAGTAAAAATAGATAGCCCAATCGGACGACGACAGCTGTTTATTAAAGTATGGCAAACGATTCGGCTGTATTGAACCTGCTTTCCTTTAAATAAAAAGCGGAATATTACAGTGAATAAAGGCATGAATAAATTTACCTTACGGGGTCAAGCGAAAGTGAATGCGCAGTGGCAACTGTATTGCCTTGTTCATAATATAGAAAAGCTGCAAAATACGATACATTAAGAAGGGTAAGTCCTTTTAACCTAAAATAAAGCCACTAAAGCCCCCGCAATCCCGTCCAAAACGCCAGTTGAAACAATATCAAACATTTCTTTATATTCTGCGTAAAAATACAGTAATCAATTGAACCAAAATAGGAACTCAGCTATGGTTTGTTTATCAAAAAAAAATAAAATAAAAAAACGAGTTAATCTACAGGCTCGTTAGGCATACAAGGAGAGTTCAGTGAAAAAATTAACTTTAGTATTTATATCCCTTATTTTGTCTTTTTCAAGTTTAGCGAAGGGCAAATTCACGACAGATCAGTTAATCGAAAAAGCCAAGACATTTGTATCGGCCAAAAATGCTCGCCAACAACCAAATACAACCACCAAAGAAATAGATCATTATATATCGCTATTGTCTGATAATTTTATTGATGAACATATAAAATTTAAGTTTACGTATACGGATAAATCGGAACTTCGTTCAAACATGGTTGGTAAACTAAAAGATGAAGTTATAAACAGTAATATTGAGATAAATGAAATTATGGTAGGGGCTAATGTTGTTTTTATAAAAATGACTGAAATGGGTAAAGTTAAGCCTGCACATTTAGATAAAACCATTGAATATAGTAAAACTAATATTGTCTCATTAGAATTTAACGAATCAGGTTTAATAAAGCATATCCGCCGATACCATGGTTAATGCACGCCTAACAATCGCCTAACAATCGCCTAACAATCGCCTAACAATCGCCTAACAATCGCCTGCAATCTGACCTCCTGTCATTGTTACCATTTGTGTAAAAAGTCGCACAAAAGGCGCCAGTAGCCTCCGGCAGTTGAGGCGGGCGTGCTCATGGCACAAACCGGAAATCACCTACCCATAAATTCCGTATTTAGACATTAAGGTTTTTAAAGCCTTAATGTCATTAATTTTCAACCATTCAAATATTTACCTAAACCTAACCTTACTTAAATTTAAGGTCGACTCTAATAAATCACAATCTGTGCGCCAGACCTTGCTTAAAATTCAAACTATTCTCAAGCTGCCGTGAATTCTCAACTTAAGTGGCGCTGGCTATAAGCTGAAAAAAGATACATATTAGCCAATAAAATAATTGATAACTATTTTCGTTTAGATTAATATGCACATACTAAATGTAATTGAGAGTGGTTTGTATTCATGTATATTTGTCTATGTCACGGTGTGACAGATAAAAAAATTGAGCAAACAATTGACGATGGTGCAACGACCATGCGTGAATTAACTAAAGAGCTTAAAGTGGGCAGCCAATGCGGTAAGTGTTGTGGTTGTACTAAAAAGATCCTTAATCGCAGACTTATTCAGATTGCGGATGTAACGGATCAAGTTGCTTAATTACATATAAAATTTA
>NZ_BADY01000181.1:0-68810 GCF_000241185.1 Pseudoalteromonas sp. BSi20495 | reverse complement strand
GCGCTTTTAGAGTGATAGCGCTTCTAACGTGAGCAAGCTCTACGTCTACAACAACAAGCCAAATTTACCTTGTAGACGCGCAGCTTGCTGGCGTTTAAAAGCAAGGCTTTTAGAGTGATAGCTTGAGTATATTAAGTCATGAGAAGCTGCGCTTCTAACGTGAGCAAGCTCTACGTCTACAAAAAGTTAGATTTTGCCTTGTAGACGCGCATAAAAAAAGCCGCATTAGATGCGGCTTTGGAGGTTAGTCTCACTTCACTTTGGGCGTGTCTCCAAAACTTAGTGAATACGTTACCAAGGAACTGTTATGTATTATTTAAGCTATTGACTCTAATGCAATTTTAACCATTTCGTTAAACGTGCTTTGACGCTCATCAGCAGGTGTTGCTTCACCGGTGATTACGTGGTCGCTTACTGTAAATAATGCCATTGCGTTTGCGCCGTATTCAGCTGCAACACCATATAAACCCGCCGTTTCCATATCTACTGCTAACATGCCTAACTTGTCTAAATCTTTATAGAACGAGTCGTCTGCTTGATAGAAAGTGTCGGTTGTAAATACGTTACCTACTTTTGCTTCAATTCCTAGCTCTTTTGCAGCGTTTACGCCGTTTAAAAGTAAATCAAAGTTAGCAATTGCAGAAAAATCGTAGCCACGTACACGTGCACGATTTACGTTAGAATCTGTGCTTGCACCTTGTGCAAAAATTACGTCACGGATTTTAATATCTGTGCCAATACCGCCACACGTACCAATACGTATAATATTTTTAACGCCAAAGCTTACAATTAGCTCACGAGCATAAATAGACATTGATGGAATGCCCATACCTGAACCCATGATGCTTACTGGCTTACCTTTGTAAGTACCAGTGAAACCGTACATGTTACGAACGCCTGTAACTTGTACTGCATCATCTAAAAAGTTTTCAGCAATATATTGCGCACGTAGCGGATCGCCTGGCATTAATACTGTTTCGGCGAAATCACCAACGTTTGCACTGATATGCGGAGTACTCATTAATTGTTTTCCTTTTTATTTGGCGTTGTTAGCTCATTTAAAAAGCTGTCGCCGTAATCAAGTGCAGGTAAACTAAACCACTGTGCTAGGGTTTGGCCTATATCTGCAAAACTGTTGCGTTCACCTAATGGTGTATTACTCATACCTGGTTTATATGCAATAACAGGTACGTATTCACGAGTATGCTCAGAACCTGGAAAGGTCGGGTCACAACCGTGATCTGCAGTGATCATTAATATGTCATCTGCGTTTAACTGATTTAGTATAGTTGGTAAATAGTCATCAAACTCTTTTAATGCTTTTGCGTAACCTACTGGGTTACGGCGATGACCAAATTTTTCATCAAAATCAACTAGGTTAGTAAAAATTAAGCTGCGATCTGGCGCGCTTTTCATTACTTCGCTGGTTTTTTCTAGCAAGTTCATAAGCCCAGGTGCTTTATGCTTTTGGGTTATGCCCTGATGCGCATAAATATCTGAAATTTTACCAATACTAATTACTTCGCCGCCGTCTTTTGCTAATACGTCTAGCAATGTGGGTGCTGGCGGAAGCACTGAATAGTCGCGACGATTACCCGTTCGAGCAAAGTCTTGGCTATTTGAACCCAAAAATGGCCGCGCAATCACTCGTCCTATATTCATTTCATCAAGTAGCGCCCGTGCGATTTCGCAAACTTGATAAAGCTTCTCTAGGCCGAATGATTTTTCATGCGCGGCTATTTGAAACACGCTATCAGCTGAGGTGTAACAGATTGGTTTACCTGTTTTTACGTGTTCTTCACCTAGCTGTTCTAAAATGGTCGTTCCCGATGCATGGCAGTTGCCTAAAATACCAGGAATACCTGTGCGAGCTATAAACTCGTCAATAAACTCTTGTGGAAAACTCGGCTGTGTTTTTGGAAAATATCCCCAATCAAACAACACAGGTACGCCTGCCATTTCCCAATGACCTGATGGTGTATCTTTTCCGCTAGAAAGTTCTTTAGCGTAACCCCATGCACCTTGTGGTGTTTGGCGATCAGATATTAAACAGGTTTCTCCACCTGCAGCTTCACATGCGTCTATTAATCCTAATTTAGATAAATTAGGAAGCGACAGTGCACTGCCAGTTGCGTCGTAATATGCTTTTAGTAAGTGAGCAAATGTGTTAGCGCCAAGATCACCAAATTTATCTGCATCTGGTGCTGCACCGATTCCTAGGCTATCTGCCATTAAGATAATTGCTTTTGCCATTTTGACCTCACTTTGTTTCTAGGTGGTTACTTTATCCGCTCTTTGAATTTTCCGTACAGGACAAAAGTCCTGTTTCATAAAACCTAAACATTATAAATTTGCATTCTTGAGCGAAGCAAAAGAGATTAATCGTGTCTTTTTTGCTATTGTGATCTACCAACAATATATCCTTCTGTGTGGGTGAGAACTTTAGTGACACGAACTACTATTATAGCTATTGCAGGCGCGTCTGCGTCGGGCAAATCTCTTTTTAGCCAAACTATATACAATGAATTGGTTAACGAGCTTGAACCAGGCGCTATCGCCATTATTGAAGAAGATGCTTATTACAAGGATCAGTCGCATTTGCCGATGGCTCATCGTACGCAAACGAACTACGACCATCCTGATGCATTTGAACATGCGTTGATGCTTGAGCATTTAACGCAACTTCGTTGTGGTAACTCAGTTGAAGTACCAACCTATGACTATGCACAGCATACACGCAGCGAAAAAACTCGCCGAGTGCCTGCTGCAAAAATACTCATTGTTGAAGGTATTTTATTATTGAGTGACAAAGCGCTTAATAAAGAATTTGATATTAAGGTGTTTATAGATACACCTTTAGATATTTGCTTAATGCGCCGTATGCAGCGTGATATGGAACAACGAGGCAGAACTTTACAATCTGTTGTTGAGCAATATCAAGCAACTGTTAGACCGATGTTTTATCAATTTATTGAGCCTTCGAAACATAACGCCGATTTAGTTGTGACTCGAGGCGGTATGAACCGTGTTGCGATTGATATAATTAAAAGTAAGATAAAATATTTACTACAAGAATAACAACGGGAAACATTTGTATGACAACATTTATGAGCTTAGTTGGCATGTGCGTGCTGCTAAGCATTGCCTTTGCTGCGTCAACTAATCGCAAGGCAATTAATTTAAGAACCGTTGGCATAGCATTTGCGATGCAAATTGTTATTGGCGGTTTTGTTCTGTTTTTTGAAGCAGGAAAAAATGTATTAACGAGCATGTCAGCGGCCGTTTCATCGGTAATTGGTTATGCGAATGATGGTATTGGATTTTTATTTGGTCCACTTGCCTCACAAGATACATTAGGTTTTATTTTTGCAATTCAAGTTTTGCCCGTTATCGTGTTTTTCTCAGCATTAGTTGCTGTGCTATATCACCTTGGCATTATGGATTGGATTATTAAGATATTAGGCGGTGGTTTACAAAAATTATTGAAAACCTCACGTACTGAATCACTTTCAGCAACGGCGAATATTTTTGTTGGCCAAACTGAAGCCCCTCTTATTGTTAAACCGTTTATTGCAACGATGACTAAATCGGAATTGTTTGCAGTTATGGTAGGTGGCTTAGCCACGGTAGCAGGCTCTGTAATGGCCGGTTACGTTATTATTGGTATTGAGCTTAAGTATTTAATAGCAGCGAGCTTTATGGCAGCTCCAGGTGGTTTTTTAATGGCCAAGATGATTGTGCCAGAAACTGAAACGCCTAAAGATAACTTAGCTGATTTAGATTTAGATGATGAAGATAAGCCAGTAAATGTAATTGATGCAGCTGCATCAGGTGCGGCAAACGGCATGCATTTAGCACTTAATGTAGGTGCAATGTTACTTGCTTTTGTAGCGCTAATTGCACTGTTAAACGGTTTATTAGGCGGTATTGGTGGGTGGTTTGATTACCCAACATTAACGCTTCAAGAAATATTAGGTTATGTATTTGCTCCTGTTGCATGGTTACTAGGTGTGCCATGGGATGAAGCAATTATAGCCGGCAGCTTTATTGGTCAAAAGATAGTAGTGAACGAGTTTGTTGCTTACTTAGACTTTATAAATTATCGCGATACGTTAAGCGCGCACACACAAGCAATTGTTACTTTTGCTTTATGTGGGTTTGCTAACTTATCATCGATAGCCATTTTACTAGGTGGATTAGGCGGTATGGCGCCTAGTCGGCGAAAGGATATCGCGCGCTTAGGGCTCAGAGCAGTGTTAGCAGGATCTATGGCTAACCTAATGAGCGCAGCAATTGCTGGGTTTTTCCTCTCGCTAGCTTAGAAACTTATTGAGATGAAACCGGTGTTGCAAAACAAGAAGATAGCTGCTTTAAGGGGTTAAAGTACTATCTAACTTGAACGATACTTCACCAAGGGCCGCAAGGCCCTTTTATCGTTTTAGTACTTTATATTTCAAGTTATCAATCCTTTGATACTTCATACCAAGTTCAATTGGCATAAAAATCATTTTAGAACGTCGTTACACAGCCTCCTAGGCTGATTGCTACAACGTGAAAACATAACTCAGCACACAATTTATATTTACACTCAAATTTAAATAAACCAATATCTTAGTCACTAATTTTTATGATTAATTTTTTGTATTTTCAATATTTTAAGCCACACTTATATCACTATATTTAACTGAATGACGATTCGCTATTGTGAAATATATTATTTATTTTCTTTTTTTTATTTACTCTGTGCATATTCAAGCAACAGAAACACTACTTGTTGTTACAGAATTAGCACCACCGAATCAGGTATTGGTTGATGGTGAAGTATCAGGAGAAGGCACTCAATTAATTCGAGATATATTTGCAGAGGCTAAGCTAACACCTAATATACAAATGTATCCGTGGGCGCGTGCTTATAAGTTAGCAACCGAGCAAAGCAACGTTTTTATTTACAGCCTAGCAAGAACACCAGAGCGAGAAGAACAATTTTATTGGATTGCACAAGTGGGGCGATTTGATTTGGGGTTTATAGCTCTTTCAGAGCGTACTGATATAGTTATTGAAGGTACCGAGCAAGCTAAAAACTACAAAATAGCGATGCAACGCAATGATTTCTCTACACAGACTCTTTTAAAACTAGGTTTTGAAGCAGTATTCACTAGCGACATTCAAAAGTCATATGATTTATTGCTCGCTAAAAAAGTAGACTTAGTTGTAGACGATCCACTTTATATGCAACAGCTAAGTGATTATTTAAAACTTGAACCCAACCATTTAAAGTTTGTATATAGAATAAACGAACTCACTGTAGGCGCTTACTTAGCAGCGAATAAAAAAGCAGACGTTAATGTTGTTAATGCACTTCAGAAGGCGTTCACTGAAATGGAAAAAACAAGTGCGTTACCTTATGGAATTCAGGGTAATTAATTTCTATATGGGATCTATTTAACGTTAAGAAAATTACGCTAGAACTAGGCAAAAATTTTTGTATCTAGTTGCTCTAAATAAAAATTTAACGACGTTATAATGCAGTTTAATTCGTTAAATTGCTCAAAGATTTATACAGGTTGGTATAGTGAGTAAATAAGTGGAGTTGATCTAATCTAATAAACGCAGGTAACTTTCATCAAAATTTAGACACAAAAAAAGCGCCTTAAGCGCTTTTTTCATTTTACTTAAAAAGTAAAATTATACAGCTGTGATGTTATCAGCTTGTGGACCTTTTTGACCTTGTGAAAGAGTGAACTCTACACGTTGGCCTTCAGCTAAAGTTTTGAAACCTTCGCTTTTGATTGCTGAGAAATGTGCGAAAACGTCTGGGCCATTTTCTTGCTCGATGAAACCAAAACCTTTAGACTCGTTGAACCACTTAACTGTACCTGATACGATGTTAGACATTGTAATATCCTGATATAAAATAAAAAATATGCTCATAAGAGCGGGTGTAGCAAAAAATGAGATGGTACTTTAAAAACTTCAGGACGGTACTACAAGTATTACTTATACAACATCGAAATGGAGATTTATAGCTTACATGCTTTCTTTCTAGCTGCAGCCCACTATATAGATTTTTTAAAACATGTCAAGTATCTATCTATAATCAGAGTGATAAACAACCAAAACCGCTTTCCTTGGTTATTAAAATTCAAACTCTAATGCGAGCCTAAAACTATGATTTTTTTCTGATTGGCTTATCTCAGTGATAAAGCCCGCTTCCCACTTTAATTGCTTTTGCCCATCAAAACGCTGTAAACCTATAAAACCTGGGCCTATGCCAACAAAATCTTCTCCTACGTACACCTCAATAGACGGCTGAAAAGCAGAGCGATATCGATAGCGATATTGTGCTCTAAACTCACTTTCCCATTCGTTTTTAATGTCTTGCCCCCACTCGTAAACTAAAAAAGCATTCATAGTTAAGCTTGTTTTACCAAATTCTTTTTCGATCACAAAGCCCGTAGTTGCTTCATACACATCTTCATTATGTTTTTTTTCAAGCTCAAATAATGCCCCCCAATCGGCCCATAATTTACCTTGCTCAATCAATTGCCAGCGTAGTTCAAGCTCATAAGCTTCTAAACCAAAGTCGCCGTTGTCGTCTCGCTCACCAACTAAATAGCCTTCGAGTGCCATTGTATCGTTAATAGCTCCACCACCACCCAAACGCTGCGCGAGTATGTTGCCACTATCTGTTTGGTGCGACACTAACCTCCATTCAAACTCTCGCTCAAAAGGTAAAACATAGGGGTGATATACCTTATCAACAACAATCCCATCGGCTTTTGCTGGGATTGAGAATACCAATAAACAAAAAACGGTAAAGCTAAGCGCTAAATATAGGTTGAGTGCTTTCATACACGTTCCTTAGTTATTGAAGCCGAAATAACATAACAAAGTAATAAAAATATCACGCTACTTGTACTATATATAAGTACACTCATTAGATCCGGGGTAGCCTCGTAACCAACAAGAGCACGCAATACGCGGCCTAGCTCAGAGTTTTCGCTTAATACATCGCGTAAATCCCACACGGTTGCGGTGCTGGTAATTAAATCTATTTGGCTTGCCAAATCCAGTGCAACTAATAACTTAGCCGCGCTGTTAAAAGCAAGCAAAGTAAAATGCGGATACATACCAAAGCGGTGCTTAATTGCATTCATTAAAAAGTACAGCAATACGCTAAAACTTAAACAAATTCCAACACCTAATAAAGTGCCAATAAATAAGCTTTGCCCTGCATCATTACTTTGCCAAAAACTGGTGAGGTAAATAATATAGTGGCTTAAATACAATGTTATTGTGCTTATAACTGCAATATAAAAAGCCGCTGATTTTTGCTTTACTGCAAATACCAATACGGCAATAAATATAGTAATACATAGCCCTATTTGTGAGTACTCTAGACCTTGGTGTTCAAACCACTGGCTCACCCATGACGCACTTTGCATGTACAAAAACGACATGAGCGCGCCAATTAGTAAAGCAGACCCTATTTTTAAAGCGCTTTGTTTTTTAACTACTTGTAGTAGCACTAATAAAATAGCCACAGGTAGTAATTGATTAAGGCTCATGACTAAACTAGTTATTAGCATGCTGCGCCCCTTCATCACCAACTATAACAACGCCCCTTGCTGTATTGGGCGAGAACTCACCAAAAAATTCGTAATGCCCTTTACTAAGCGGCCCTATATAAATAATGCTTTTACGGTTTGGGTAGAGTACTTTTTCTCTGTTTAGATCAAAGCTATCAAACTCTTCTGGTGTGCTATCTTGGTTTTCTATCAATAGTTTTACTTTTTTATTCGCGGGAATGGTAATTTGTGAAGGGTAGAACAAGTGATCTTTTAAAATAATAAGGTACTCTTTACTCGTCGCGTTAAACGACAAAAATAGCAAACAACAAAGGCACCGATTAAATAAACGTTTAGTCACTTTTTACTCCTGTAAAAGTAACCTTAACAGTTAGTCCGCCTAAATGACTATTCGCTAAATGAATAGTTGCGCCATAAATAGCAATTATGTGTTGAACAATCGCCATACCTAAACCGGCACCTTGCTCGCCTGATGGATGCTGATCGCCACCTACGCGATAAAAGCGATTGAATATTCGCTCTTTTTGCTCTTCAGTCATACCCGCACCAGAATCATCAATTTGCCAACTAAAGCCGTTATTACTTGATGCTAATTTAATTATAATTTGACCATTATTGGGTGTGTATTTTATGGCATTGCTAAGTAAGTTAGCGATAAGCGTGGTTAATGTAAACTCATCACCATTAATAATAAAATCATCACCTTCAAGACTAATCGTTTGGTTTTTTTCATCTATTTTGTCGTATTGCTCCGATACGACTTGCTGAGTAATCGTTAGCAATGATTGTTCGCTAAATTGCCTCTGCCATTGTTCAGGCTGAGTGCGTCCTAAAATTAGCATTTGCTCAACAATATTACTTAAGCGATTAATGCCCTGCGACATAGCTTGTAATTCTTGATGGTCTTGCAGATTACTTTGTTTATTAGCCAAATTATGCACATTAATTTTTAAACTACTAAGCGGGGTACGTAATTCGTGAGCTGCATCTGAGGCAAAAAAGCGCTCCCGTAAGTAGGCAGTTTCTACGCGTTTAAATAAGTCGTTTAAACGATTAATAACCGGTTTAATTTCCTCGTCGGTTACTTGCCAGTTAATTGGCGTAAAGTCGTTCGCTTGGCGAGACGCCAACTGCTTAGATAATCGAGTAAGAGGGGCTAATGCGTATTTAACAAAAAAGCTAATAAAAATAGCAAGCAGAGGGACTGCCCATAGCATAGGTAACATTGCGGATAAAATAACCGCTTCAGCTAATTCAAAACGCTTTGCCATAGGTTCAGCAACGATGACTTTACGGGTGTTTTTACTCATCACAAATACCCGCATACGCTGCCCTGCTACATTGGCTGTTTGAAAGCCCTCGCTAAAACTAATTTGGTTATTTGATAAACTCGATGAGCCACTAAGTAAATTATTATTTTGCCAAATTTGATACAACAACTGAGCGCTATTATTACTTACTTGTACTGCATCTGTGCTTAGTGCCAATGGTTGCTCAATTAAAACGCCAGCCACTATTTTAAGTTCATCATCAAGCAAACTTTCGCCGTGGTGCATACTTTTTTGATAGCCTTTTACTAATGCTAAAAAGCAAGTTAGCACCATCATTGAAAGTAAAATTAAGGTCAGACGTTTACGAATTGACATTTTCAACCTCGAAAAACAAATACACTCTAACGCTTACCAACCACGTAGCCAATGCCACGTAAGGTTTTAATAAAATCACTAGGGAATTTTTTACGAAGATGATGAATATGCACCTCTATGGCATTAGAGCCGACTTCTTCACCCCATTGGTAAAGTTTGTTTTCGAGTTGTTGTTTTGACTGTACCCTTCCCTGATTTTCCATTAGCGCTTTTAAAAGCATGTATTCTTTTCGAGGTAGTGTAAGTGACTGCCCACTTAGTTTAACTGTATGAGCAGAAGTATCCATTACTACATCACCACAGCGCAATAAGCTTGATTGTGTTTGGTTAATGCGCCGGCTTACTACACGTAATCGAGCAAATAACTCAGCAGGGTCAAACGGCTTTGCAAGGTAATCATCTGCCCCCATATCGAGCCCTTGGACTTTGTCGTCAATACTGCCGCGAGCAGTTAAAATAACCACCGGTATTACTTTTTGCTCTTTAATATGCTTTAAAACTTGCGAGCCGTCGCCATCAGGTAATCCTAAATCGAGAATAACAAGCTCAATCTCACCACTAGAAAGGCACTCTAAGGCGTGCTTTACTGTGCCACTGTGCTCTACGCTGTAGCCCTCTTGGCGCAAAGAGCGAATAAGCCCTTGCGCCACTAAATGATCGTCCTCAACGAGTAATAAATGCATTATCTGTTTATCTTTTTAATTTTTTATCTACTTTTGCCAATAACTGACTTATTGCTTGTTGACGATATTTATCTGCTTTTGCCCGAGTATCACGAATCCCAGCAGCTTGCGCTACAAGTAGTCGCGCTTTAGCTTGTTTATAATCGCCATCGTCATACAAGTATTCACCGTATAAGTAATTAGTATCAATGCCTTCGAGATTAAAAGCGAGCGCTTGTTTAAATAATTTTTCAGCTTTGTCGTCATCACCAAAACCAATTGGCCAGCCAGGTACTTTGCTATAAAGCGTTGCAAGGCTTGCGTAAGCGGAGCCATTGAGTGCAGTGCCATCAATCGAGAGTGCATTTTCGAGTGACGCTTTTGCTTCTTTTGCTAAACCAAGTGCGCCCAAGCCCCCTTTTGCGCCAGCAAAGCTGGCTAACACAATGCCATTCCAAATATGTGTTTGCGCCGAGCTTGGGTAGTTTTTAACAAATAATGCGCTTTGCTCACTTAGTTGCGTAAACGCGTCTATTTGCGCATCGTCTTCAAGTTCGTAATTAGCAATTGCCCACTTTTGTTGAATATCGGTTAAGTCTTGCGCTTCATCTGCGTGTACTGCAGTTGCAAATACAGAGGTTAGTATTAAATAAAATGCGAGTGTAAATTTATACATAATTTTGCCCTTGTGTGTTTGTTAACTTAAAAAACTTTTAATTTTAGGAAGTTGCTTTGCAATAGCGTTATCAACAACGCTTGGGAATACGCCATTTATGCGTGCAAATAATTTTTCAGGAAAACCAATAAAGCGCCTTGTTTGGTTTGAACTTATAAGAGCTAATAACTCTTGAGCAACTAATTCTGGCGAGTCCATTTTATTGCCGAGCTCTTTATTCATTGCCCGCGCTTTACTACTATTAATAGATGTATCTGTTGCTCTTGGTGCTAAATAGGTCACTTTAACGCCTGAACCATTCAACTCACGTGATAACGCTTCTGTAAAACCACGTAAACCGAATTTACTGGCGCAATAAAGCGTTTGAAACGGGTAGCCAATACTGCCAAACGATGATCCCACGTTAACAATGGTGCCTTTGGTATACACTAACTGCCCTAAAAATAGCTGGCATAATTTAATAGGCACCGACAAATTAGTAATGAGCATATTATCTATTTGCTCATTACTT
The DNA here is from genome assembly GCF_000241185.1 of Pseudoalteromonas sp. BSi20495. Lineage (NCBI taxonomy): Bacteria > Pseudomonadati > Pseudomonadota > Gammaproteobacteria > Alteromonadales > Pseudoalteromonadaceae > Pseudoalteromonas > Pseudoalteromonas sp. BSi20495. The sequence goes on along the minus strand of NZ_BADY01000181.1, from coordinate 57,726 downwards.
GTGTGCTCAAGGCTTTGCATCGTATTTATACCGGCGTTATTAATAAGTAATTTAACGCCGCCGAGTTGCTTGGCTTTTATTGCTAGGTTAATACGTGCTGTATCGTCGGTTAAATCGCCCGTAAATATTTCACTGTCTGGGCATGCACGGCTCAGTTTTTCAAGGGCTTGGGTATTTCGCCCTACAAGTAGTAACTTCCACCCTTTTGCATATAGGGCTTTAGCAATCGCTTGCCCTATTCCGCCTGTTGCACCAGTGAGCACACACAAAGAACTACTCATGCCAATTTGCCTTGTGCACGTGCTTTAAAAAATGGTTCGTCATCGAGTCCACGAAATATATCGCCGTATAAACGATAAAAGCGCTTTGCACCATGAAGTATGGCTTGCTGATCCGCCTCGTCTGTTATTTGGTTCATTAGGTTTTCAAAAAACTTTACATGCTCTATATCAAGCGCGCCGTGAGAGGTTAAATAACTAAATGCTTTTTTAGGTAAACCCACAGCATTTGCAATGTTTGAAGCCGCGCCATCAGCAAGCGCTATAGAAGTGCCTTCAAGCACATGCACCATGCCAAAAAAGCTTAACGGATTTTTACGTGCAATGGAGTCGTACGCATACGACACCATCATTTCGGTAGCAAATTGCGGCTGACTACACCGTACTGTTTCTTTGTCAAAACCACAGGCTGCAATATCATTAAGTACCCACTCTTGATGACCAATCTCTTCTTCAATATATTCTGCGACGGCTTCGCGCAGCCATTCTTGATCGTCGGTTAATCGTGCACCAACCGACATCATTAATGGCACAGTGTGCTTAACATGGTGATACGCTTGCGCTAAAAACGAGGCGTATTCTTCAAGTGATGCTTCGCCTTTAAAAACACGCTGTATAATCGGCGCTGTAAGCAGGTAGTTTTGCTCTTGTTTAGTTTGCTCTTTAAGGATGTTAAAAAAATCACTCATTAATTACTTCTCCAAGTCGGTAAAATTGCTCAAATACAGCATGGTACTGCTTACTTATGGCATCTCGTTTTGGGCGATTATTTGTTGTTAATAATCCTTGTTGCACACTTAATGGGGCAGCTAAACGATGCCACTTTTGAATTCGAGTATAGTCGGGTAGTTGTTTGTTAATTTCGTTAATGTATTGCGCTAACACTAGGTTACTTAGCTTTGTATCGGCGTAAATAATGGCACTGAGAAAAGGTCGACCCTCACCAAACACAACGGCTTGTAAAATACCGTTTTGACTGAGTAATAGTGATTCTGGCCACTCGGCACTGATGTTGCGACCCATGCTGGTAATAATTAGGTTTTTTAATCGGCCTTTAATAAATAAAGTATTTTGATGCTGTTCGACCAGGTCGCCAGTTGCATACCACTGGTTTTTGTTGTGAGGTTGATGATTTAAGTAACCTAAAAACAAATCGCCTTTTATAAAAAGCTGACCGTTTTCAATTTTGGTTTGAATATGAGGTAACACAGAGCCGGCACTGTGGATGTTATCGTTTGTGGGTGTATTTAAACTCACTACAGATGCCGCCTCAGAAAGTCCATAACCTTGGTACACCGGTAAGTTTAAGCTACGCGCTTTGGTTAATAGTATTTCGCTGACACGCGCACCACCTACGGCAATAAACTGTAACGAACTAGGCGGTTGCCAACCACCTTCTGCAAAAGTAACTAAGCATGCTAATAGTTCAGGCACTAAAATAAGCGTATTTGGCTTAACTTTATCAATAGCAGCTATAAGCTGTGCGGGCTGTTTTAATGCAGTACCAACAAAGCCTAATTCATTTAACGGCATTAAATGCACTGTACCGTTACTTTTTAAAGGGGCATACACACCGGCTATATTTTCAAGCAATACAGCAAGCGGCAATAAACATAAATGAACAGGCTTTTTAATGTTAATTTTATCGCACAGAGATTGAGCTACCTGCATTTGACTCTTTGCAGATAAACACACGCCCTTTGGTTGCCCAGTCGATCCTGACGTAAATGTTACTTTTTGAGTATCTGGAAAATAACTGCCGGGGTTAGCTACAACGATTTCGTAAATATATAATGTGTAACACTCAAATAAAGTAATTGATGCAGTCGGCTCCCCAAGTAAAGGGTTTAGCGTGTCGCTCATAAATACATTAGCGCCACATTGAGCTAGTACATATTGAGTTTGTTGTTCACTAAAAAAGTGAGCAATTGGCACAGCCACTTTATTAGAAACCGCAGTAGCGGCATCAATAACAAGCCAAGCTGGCGTATTATCGAGCTTATAAGCGATACATTTGCCGTTAAAGCTTTGTAGTATTTTTACTACTTTTTGTATTTGCTGATTAAACTCATCACCGTTAATTTCAAGTGTTTGCTCTTTATTGTGGGCAATAATTAATGGCGATATTGCATGGGTATTATAGTAATTCATACATTCACCAACGCATTTACCAAAGAATTGATATTTGAGTGATTTTGCTGCATCAAACTATAAAGCATTGGGGTATTTAATACTTGTTGGTGAGCTTGCTCTAAACTCACAACGCATACGGTAGGCTGGTTAGCGTAGTAACTTCCCCAACTTAGCGGATGCTCCACAACAAAACTGTTTGCCACAGCAATTTCAGTGCAGTTAACGCCTAATAAGCGCAGCAGTGCACGTACTTTTTTAGTGGCGCAAAATACTAAATGTTTTGCTCCTACACTTTGCAGGGCTTCATTAACAACAATAAAATGCCCAAGCGTTGCTTTGCGATGTGTAGAGCATAGATTGCCAAGCTCAAATACTTTATTACGCTGTGTGTTCTCAGGTAAAAAATGCTCAATGGGCTGTGCTAAGTATTGCTCTATAAATAGAGGAGCCGTTGCTTGCCTTAAACCCAATGTGCACTGCCCTTCGTTTGTCGTGTATTGGCAAAGTAATGGCATAAAAGAGGTAAGCGTGGCGTTATAAGCGACTAAAAACCCTTCTTTAACTGTGTTTTCTAACGCACTTCTATGCTCATCATTAATGCGAGCACTAACAAAGCGTGAGTTATTTTGAATATAAACGGGTGATGAAGGTAGGTGTGCTAATTGCATAAACATCGCTCATATAAAGTGTATGTTTGTAACTTAGCGAGCGAAACTTAAAGAAAACTTAAGAAAATAAATATTATATCAACCTACATAAATCTTTGATCAATTTAACGAATTAAATTGCACTATAACGTCGTTAAAAATTTTTATTTACGACTGCATGGATGTAGGAGGTAGAGCAATGCAGGGAGCAATTGCCGAGAACAACTAGATACAAAAACTTTTGCCTAGTTCTAGCGTAATTTTCTTAACGTTAAATAGACCCCATTTATAAGCAGATTGGTATTAATCAAATAAAAAAGCCCCTGAATAAATTCAGGGGCTTTTAAATAACGTTTATTTAAACTTATTTACTAACGTTTTTACGACGTCTGTTAAACCACACTAATGGGGTAAGTAATAAAGCAATAAAGCCAACACTACCACCGCTAGATTTCTTCTCGGTTACTGGTACTACAGGAACGGCTTCATTTTTTACCATTACTGTACTTTGCTGAGCTACAGTTGTCGTCCCATCACTTACCGCAACCTCAAATACAAGTTCTTCATCTGCATTTATAGAGCCAGGTGTGAAAGTCAATATTGCTGTATCTATACCCGACAGTGTTGCCGCTGTGCCACTAACTTGCGTCCAAGCATAAGTTAATGCATCACCATTTCTATCTGTGGCAGTCGCTGTAATAGTGCCAGTGCCAGACTCAGTTATTTCTGCTGAATCACTCTCAACAAGTAGCAATGGCATCGCGTTATCACATGATGTTACAGCGTCTCCTGCGACTACTTTAGAGAATACAGGCGATAACACGTTAGACATTGTTAAATTATCAATCCACCAACCAAAATCAGCAACAGCCGAATCAGATGAAATACGGAAACGAATTTTAGCTTGGTTGCCATTTAAAGCATCGCCAAAATTAATTGTTTCGTAGTTGCCAAAAGCCCCATCGTCTTGAATATTACGTCCTGTAAATGTATTTCGCTCTTGGAGTGCTTGAGAGGTATTTTCAATTAGTGGGCCGTTATAACCAACACTAAATTCCCCACCCACTTGCGTTACATCCGTCCACTCGCCATCATTAACACTAATTTCTACAACACCACCATCCCAATTCTCTTCAATGAGGTAAAGGTGCCAAAATGATATTTCAAAATCACCTGAGTAACCTATTTCAAACGATTTAGACTCAACCGCCACATCAGTTTGGAAGCTATTGTTATTTAAAAACATTGCCTGAGCGCCTAACCCAAAGCCCGCAGCATCAAAAGTGGTTATATTGCCACTGTTATCCATGCTCTGCGTACCGATAGCAGCATCCCCACCAAACATTACATTTTCGTTTAAATCAAATAATGAGGCAGCCGACACTTCCATATCATCTGAAACAGTAGCACTGACAGGTGCTTCATCTTCAAAATCTATATTTACAGTGAATGAAATTGAATCTTCTAGTGCTTCAACAATATCATCATCCGTTTCAAGCTCAGGGAAGGTTACTGCTATTTCTAGTGTTTCAGCGGTGCCTGCATCATTTAAAGTAATAGTGATAGCGTCACTTGTTGATATTGCAAATGGTGCTGTTTCAGCAAAGGTAACTAACCCATCATTTTCAAGTGTTACATCATGATCGCTGATTACCGTTAACTGCGCTTTAGTCCCTGTTAAGGTTTCACTACCACGGTTAACAATGCTTACACTAATAGAACCTGTTTCACCTTTATCTAGAATATTATCGTTAGTACAATAACCAAGCTCAGCACCGTTATATGCGTTATTAACTATCACGTCGCTTAACGCGAATGTAGCAAGCTCAGATTTATCAGATTCAACAACCCCCGTTAAATCATCACTGAAACGCTCTGGCGATTCAGCTCCTAATCCCATGCCACGCTTAGCAAATGCTCCTAAAATTAATTTATAATCGGCAGGTTCAACAGCATAAGCAGCAGCTAAGATGGCATCACGCGCTTCAGTGTAAAGCGGAGCTACTGGCGTTAATTTATAGCCAGCAACCAGGTAGTCAGCCATGCGGTTTTGAGCTTCCTCAAAACCATGCTCGTTAATTAATGCTACATAACTTTCCCATAACATCGTTGCCCAAATTTCGCCTGCGGCATGTGGCGAAGCTACGCTTGTTGGTGTAATACCAATATCAGCGCCTGCATTTTCTGTAATATGGCGGAATGATAATGCATTTACTTCGGTATCAGTTGAGTAAGGTACGCGACGAATACCGTAATAAAAGTCCTCTACAAATGTACCGCTACCATATGCCTTTTGGAATTTATCATTGCCTGTAATGTTAATATCATCAGCTTTAGCAATAAACATGAGTGAATGGAAGTCCCCCCAACCCTCGCCCATTGCGCGACCTTGGAAGTTAATTAAACCAGATGAGTTACCCACTAAACGGTTACTGATATAGTGTCCCCACTCATGAGCAATAATACCATTATCAAACGTACCATCTTTTAATGTTGCTTTAGTAAACATATCTACAGAAACAGTATCGCCCGCAGCCATTAAGTCATACATAGCATGACCATCAGCGTAATTTAATCCCATATTTGGAATAGTAACTGCATCATCTTCACCGCCCATTGGCGCTGGCTCATCTGTGTCTGGGTCATTATTCACAACAATTGCTGCTATTGCGCCCGCATTTTGTGCATTTTTTACTTTAATTGTGAAAGAACATGAGCCGCGATCGACTAACGCTATTTTACCTGCAAGATCTGCGGCATTTATAGCAGGCTCACACCCATCATTAATACTTGTTGAATCGGCTGTATTACCATCGTCTAAGCGAACAACATCCCCTTTAATATCACTAAATTGATATTGACCAAAGCCTGACTCTTGTGTTGAATCTAATAAACCTAAAGTCGCATGCGAAGTAACTGTAATACCAAAATCAACACCGACTTGTGCATCTTTACTATTGTATAAATACATTTGCATACGAGGGCTTGCGCCATCTGCAGGTGTCGACATATTGGCATTGTTACGTCCTGAATTATCCTGCGCTTGTGCTTCAATTGGATCGCCTTCGATGCCTCCACGTTCAAAATTAGATAATTGCGCAACATTTGATGTTTCGTCAAAGCCGTGATCGTAGAAAAAATCATGTAAAAAGTTATTCATATAAAATAAATTAACAATTGCGGCTTTTCGATTAGCGTAACTATTAGCAACTTGATCTACTTGGTACGGATAATCAAATGTCAGATCGGCTGTGGTGTCAGCTGTAAAGTCGCCCTCACTAAAATCTTGTGGCGCAACAACATCAGCATAAGCAAATACATTGTTGCCCGATGTAGTCGTAGCATCATCAGCTAACCATGGATCCATTGTGCTTAATTTACTGTAATAAGATAACGCAACCATTGGCGCGTCTAAAATTTCAGTTTCATCAACTTGATCAGGCCCATCAGCTGGAATTACATCACCATGAGGGCTTTCCATTGGGTAGCCATCTTGATTAGCATACACGCGATAATTAAAGTCAGCTGCATGTGATTTCAAGTCTTTCTTAAAATAAACTTTGTTATTTTGAGTGCCAATTACATAGCTATAATAGTCGCTTTCAAGCGCATTTTTATCCGCAACTTCGACTTCAACATAATATGCTGACTCTAATTGTCCTGCGACTTCAAAAAATACTTTCTTCGCGCGGGGTTCACCTAATATAATTTTAGAATCATCACCTGAGGTGGCCTGATATTTAGCATATCCACCTTCTTCGCCAATCTTACGAAGCGATGCATTAATACCAGCCAATTCCAAAAGTGCAGATTTAATGCTTTGCTCAGCATTTACAAAGCCACTCAAAGCCGCAAATGATTTTTCAGCTGACGACGTATCCGCAAAATAGCCAGAGCCAGCCACAAGGTTAAACTCTTTATCCATTATTAAGTTGAATTCACGATTAAAAACATCAATACCATGAACCTGCTGTTTATACTTTGCGACTATTGAGCCTCGCTTTTGCTCATGCAAATCAGTCATTACTGCTGATGATATTGTGCTTTTCTGACTGCTAATACCAGTTAGAGATTCTAAATAAAGATCCGCTGCATATTGGTTTCGTTTTGCAGGCTCAATAAGCGACATATTTGGCGCCTTTTGCCCCACCGCTTGCCATAAAAATGTGGCTTTACCCAATTGTTTGTCATAAATAGAACGATGACCAGATACTGTCGTTCGCTCAGCTAGTGCGCGTTGCTGCATTGCCGCTGGTGCTATTGCTTGAGTTTGAGAGTTTGCAGTTACATCAAAATATTGCGCTGATTCAGCTGCGGTTAGTTGTCCTGCGGATAAAGTAGCTGCAACAATTGTTGCTACTGTGGTTAGTTTGAAATTAGACATAAAACACCCTGTTTATATTTTGTAATTTTTGTTTATTAAATGTATTTTAAATGTAATACCAAACGACAGTAGCAATAAGTCGCGTAAAAAAAAAGCTAAAAAACTCTATCTTGTATAATAAAAAGGTAAAAATATGAAACCGCCGTATTTAATAATTGCATTGATATTAACTGCTTCAGGCACTTTGACTGCCTGTAATAACAGCAAAGAACCAGCTGCTGCAGCCGTACAACAGTCTGAGCCTCAAACTCCAACACAGGTCAGCATAAAAAATAATACGGCAGTAGAAGATGTTAGCCAAAAAATTCATCTGCAAGCAAATAGCATTATGTCATCAGGCGATAAATTGATTTTTAACTCAGAGGTATTGAAAAAGGGGGATATTGTTTTTAACCAAACGATGCAACAAAAAGGGGTCGTTACAGGAACACTTGTTCTTACGCTTGCATCTGATTTTGTACCAAAGGATTTAGCCAACAACTTTAATTTAATACGCTCGACTGCGCATAACTATATGTTACTAGTCACTCAAGACGATAATATTAAAGCCGTTGCTAAATCATTAAGTGCTTATTCTGATGTAAAAAATGTCGAAGTATCCGTAAATTACTCACCTATAGAAACCCAATTTTAAATACTGATGGTTCTATAAGTCGTTAATTTTTATCAGCTATTACACAGCAGTTTCGGCCGTGCTCTTTAGCGTAATAAAGTGCTTTATCCGCATATTTGTACACTTGGTCTATATCGTTACTGTGCTCAGGCCAGGTTGCAATACCTATAGAAATAGTAATAAATCCAATAATGTCCATGTTTGTTGAGGCAACGGTTGTTCGAAGTCGTTCAGCTATTTTAAAAGCACTTTCGCTGTCTTCATTTGGTAATATGAGTACAAACTCTTCACCACCAATACGCGCTACAACATCATCCTTTCTGGATAGTTTTTTTATAATATCGGTGAGTGTTTTTAGTGCTTCATCACCTTTATCGTGGCCAAAGGTATCATTTACACGCTTGAAAAAATCGATATCAATTTCCAATATTGCAAATGGAATTTGCTTAAGCATAAGTTGATTAAGTAATCCGTTTAAACTTCTGCGGTTATGCGCCCCTGTAAGTGGGTCTGTTTGTGCATCATGGCGTAATTGGCCTATTTGAGTTTGTAAAATACTCACACCTTTTAACATGGCAAGCTTTAACCTCTGGCTTTCAAAATACCATGCTTTTATATTCTCAAAATTTTCAAAATTAGCCGGGTTATCAAGTGTATTTACTTTGTTTGCGAGTTGTTTAAGCGGCCTAGAAATAAAATGAGCAAAAAAGCCTATAAGTATAAAAGTAATAACCGCCATTGGTAACGTACGTTTGATAACTTCTATAATCAATGTATCAAGTGAGGCTAAGGTATTTTTAACTGGACGTTGCGCAATAACTCCCCAATGTGCTTTTTTTACTGGGGCGTAGCCTGCTAGCATCTCAACATTTTGGCTGTTTCTAACATTCGCAATCCCTCCTTTTCCATTAATAACATCATCTATAATTGCGTTATTATTTACATAGGTGCCGATACGAATATGATCCGGATGATAAAGTATGCGTTTATAAGAATCGACCACATATATATGTGTCCCTTCATCGTAATAATGTTGATCCAGTAAATCATTCAAAATGCTGCGTTCTTTTAAATAAAGAGATCCACCAAGATAGCCTAAATAATCCCCTGCATTGTCAAATAACGGATGGGAAATAAAAATTATCAAATTACCTGCGGCTGACATATAAGGTTTACTAATGAGCGGGCGCTTTTCTTTCAATGCTTGTATTGCGCCTGGAGAGGAAATTGTTTGCTCCATTATTTGCGGTAAAACAGGAGACGTCGCTGCAATAATACCGTTCTTGTTTATCACTACAGAATTAAAACTATTTGTTTGTAAATTTAATCTGGTTACTTCTTCTTTCAATAATTTTTCATTATTTATTTCTTGCTCTATTATTTTTGCTGAATAAGTAAGTTGCTGCATTGCAGCTTCTAAAAAATTATCGGTTGCCGAAGCCAACTTATTTGCATAAGCATAATTGCTTTTTAGTGTGTAATTCATTAACTGCTCTTTTTGCACTTGATAAGTAGAATAAAAACTACTTACTAGAGTGCTCAACGAAGCAGAAAATGCTAAAAGCAGAATGAGTAACCTTAGATTAAGTGCAGGTAGTAATTTGTACAGCAAATGTATATCGTCCACAGTACAAGGCAGTTAAAGCTTGCACTTATTATTGTATATAAAGCCTACAATTATACCCTCTTGAAAACTTATAATCTAATGTTTACAAAGACAGAAAAAGCATATGTAAGTACTGATTTTCATTAAATTTAACGATATAAATTTTATCTATTCGTTACAATACGTTAATGGCTTTAGTAAAGAAAAACCATGTTTTGCAGTTGCACTAAAAAGTAGATAAGCTGCACACACTTATCTATTTTATTTAGCTTTGGAGTGTGTTTTGCTAAATAAGTATATTGTGTCGTCTATCGTTTTTTTATCTGGGTGCTTCATGCCAATACAATCCTCGTTCGCACAACCTGTACTTTCTCTTGAACAACAGCTTGGTCAAAAGCTCATGCTTGATTTTCGCTATTTTTGCGAACAAGGTACGAATAAACAATGCAGAACACCATTAACTCAATTACCAGACAAGCTTGCACACATAATTGCAAAGCATAACATTGGGGGGGTTATCTTATTTTCTGAAAATACCCAATCAATAGAGCAAACTATTACACTGAATGCTCAACTGCAAAATGCAGCAAGTAAATCGAGTAGTAAACTACCGTTATTTATATCCATAGATCAAGAAGGTGGACGAGTAGCTAGGTTACCGCGTGATCTAGCTACTTCATTTACTGGCAACATGTCGATTGGTGCAACATATAAAAAACACGGAACAAGCTTCGCTACAAAAACGGCAACGGTTATTGCTAAAGAGCTAAGTTCTTTGGGTATTAATGTAAACTACGCGCCCACTATCGATGTAAATATGAACCCAGATAATCCGGTAATAAACGTACGCTCTTTTGGAGAAGACCCTGTTTTAGTTGCCAAGCTTGGTGCTGAACAAGTTGCAGGATTTGAAAGCAATGGGGTTATTACGTCGTTAAAGCACTATCCTGGGCACGGCGATACCAGCGTCGATAGTCACACTGGTTTACCTATGGTAAGTCATGAAAAAGAGGTTATTTACGCTCAAGATTTAGCACCATTTAAATACATTATTGCAAAGCAAAACCCCGGTATGATCATGACGGCGCATATTCAGTATCCTGCGCTCGATAGTACAACGTTTGTAAGCGTTGATGGAAAAACCATGATAAAACCTGCAACGATGTCTCGTAAAATAGTAACCGACATTTTACGAGGAGAACTAAATTACCAAGGTGTTGTAATAACTGATGCGCTTGACATGGCTGGTATTAGCCATTTTTTTACACCCACTCAAGCGGTAATTAATACATTTTTAGCTGGTGTTGATATTGCACTAATGCCAATTGAAATTAGAACGCCAGACGATTTAATAACGTTGGATGAACTTATAAAATCACTTGCCGCAGCGGTTAAATCAGCGCAACTTGATGAGCAAGAAATAGCTAAATCAGCGCAACGTATAATATCACTTAAAAATAAGTTTAGATTAAACACTCATTTGGACCCTATCAGCGCACTTATAAATGCAAAACAAACAATTGGCAGTGCAGCACATCGTGAAATAGAAGCGCAACTAGCTGTGGAGGCTATAACGCTAGTTAAAAATAATAAAAACACTTTACCGCTTAGCCTTAAAACAGATCAGCATATTCATATTATTATGCCTGACACACGTAAGTGTATGGCAATGCAACAAGCCATTGAAGCTATAAGCACTCAAGTGCTTAACTATACTTGTAGCAGCCTGCAAGGTTTTAACCCGCAGCAAGCACATATCGATATAACCACTGCCGATATAATAATTGCAGGTAATGCGACACCAAACCAAAGTGCGGTAGAAATTGGCGGCATGGATGATTTAAAAGACGACGCTAATTTTGCACTCAATGATGCACAGCAGCCAAAAGCACTTAAATCATTACTCAGTTTTGCTAAAGCCAATAATAAAAATACCGTATTTATAAGCTTAAGAGCCCCTTACGATATTGCTGAATTTGGCAACTACGCACAAGCTGTACTTGCATCCTACGCATATAATATTGATGTCGATAAAAACGATGTTGTATCTGGCCCTGCTTTTACCGCGCTTGCAAAAGTACTACTTGGGCAGTCACCCGCCAATGGTGTATTACCTGTCACTATAAAGCAGCAAAAGGCGCGCTAATATGAAACTTAACTGTGATTTAGGCGAAAGCTTTGGCGCATGGAAAATGGGCCTTGATAGCAGCGTAATGCCACATATTGATATGGCTAACATTGCCTGTGGTTTTCATGCCGGCGATGCCGATGTAATAGCAAGCACGCTCACTCTTGCAAAACAATATAACGTACAAATTGGCGCTCACCCGAGCTACCCAGATCTGCAAGGTTTTGGTAGGCGCTCAATGAATCTTAGTGCAAGCGAGCTAATAAACTGCCTACATTATCAAATTGCAGCGGTTGAAGGTATGGCAAAAGTGCAGGGATTAACACTTAGCTACGTAAAGCCACATGGTGCGCTTTATAACGACATGATGGCTGATGAAACAATATTAAACACTGTCATGCATGCCATTGCCATCTACCCAACCCCATTAAAGCTCATGCTACTTGCAACGGCTAAAGCACAAAGCCATCAGCAACTTGCCAAAACATACCAATTAACATTAATGTTAGAAGCCTTCGCGGACCGTCAATATACCGATGCAGGACTGTTAGTGTCGCGGAATATTCCTGGTAGCGTGCATAATAAATCGGCACTGATTGCGCAAGTAAAACAACTGTTAACTACAGGCTGTGTAACAACTCAATCGGGAAAGGTATTACCTTTACATGCTGATAGTTTATGTGTGCATAGCGATAACGAAGCAAGCATTGCCCTTATTCAGGAGATCAAAGCTCTGTGCCAAACTCGTTAAACACTCAAAAACTAAGTAACCTGAACTCTGGTTAAGAGATTTACTACGTATTGAATCATGGTGATATTTAACTTTATTTTCTCTAGCCAGAGATTCTCAGTGAAAACAAGGCGAATTTACGCGTCAATAGCTACTCGATATAGATTTATTATCCAGAGTTCAGGTTAATTAATCATGCATATTGTACATTACGCAATGAGCTTAAGCTCAACACAGGTCATAAACTTTACTTTATTTATTATATTTTTAACGTACCATTAAAGCGCTACTCTTAATTTTAGGAAAAATGCAAATAGCATATGGAACTTTCCCCTTATACTCAGTTTACACCCTACCTTAGCCACAGCACTTTTTGTTGTAAATTTGATAGTAACCACTTTATTGATAGTGACTTTTCGAGTTATCAGATTTTTTCACCGCTGCAACTTCAAAAAGCAGTCACAAAACGAAAGGCCGAGTATTTGGCTGGCCGATTTTGTGCGAAAAAAGTACTAAACGCACTCGGTATTTTCTCTTTTGATATTCTTTCTGGCAATGATCGCGCGCCGATATGGCCTGATAAAGTTATCGGTAGTATTACCCACACTCAAGGGATTGCAATGGCAATGGCCTCTCAGCGCACAGATATCGCTGGCATTGGTATTGATATCGAACAGCTAATGAGCGCAAAACAAGAGCGAGAGCTACAAGAACAAATTTTGCACCCTAATGACTATCCTCAGTTTAGATTGTTCGCGGAGCAGGTATCACACCCGTTAACCATTATCTTTTCAGCAAAAGAAAGTATTTTTAAAGCTTTGTACGCAAGTGTGAAACAATTTTTTTGGCTTTGAAGCGGCTACGCTCATTGCCTTTAATGAACAACAACTGCAATTTAAAATAACCCAAGCACTTTCACCGCAAGTGCCTAAAGACACTTACTTAACCGTATTTTACCAATGTGACAAAAATATAGTGCTCACAGAGTGCGAATTCAAAAATTCCTAGTTATACCAACCTGCATAAATCTTTGAGCAATTTAACGAATTAAATTGCACTATACGTCGTTAAAATTTTTATTTGAAACAACTAGATAAAAAATTTGTCTGGGACCTGTTTATCTTTCGAGGTTAAATTTTCAGCCGTATGCTTGGTATTTAGGCAAGGCTGAGCTTATGCAGTGTGGTTATTCCCCATAATATAGTCGATAACGTTGAATAAATGCCAAACATGCGCTGCCAGTAGGGTAACGCAGGAGCCGTTACCAAGCCCACTAGGTTACAAACCTCACGCCGCGATTAAATCGCCCCTAGATTGAAATAACAGCCAAACCACCTCTTTACTGATTAACAATTAAGTTAAAAATACAACATTAATTAACTTTAGTGTTGTATTTTAATACAACCAAATGTAGTATTAAAAACAATTATCATTTACATTTGCAAAAAGGAATACCTGTGAAATTTAAGGATGTTTTAATCCCCCTCGCAGCACTTACATCTACTACAGCTTTAGCTAATTCTGATAACAATGACACAGTGGATCAAATGACCGTTATTGAAGTTACTGGAGAGTTATTATCAAGAAGTCTACTACAAAGTGGTAATAGCGTTGTTGTTTTCGATAGTAAAGAACTTGAAAGCCGCCCCGAATTAAGAACAGTAAGAGACGTACTAAGCGAAATTCCAAACATCACAATGGTCACTGGTACTGGTAAAGCTCCAACAGTAAGGGGTATTGATGGTACTGGAGCCGCAGAAAACGCGAATGCATTTTTTGCAGGCAGCAGAGCACGCTTAAACTGGCAAATTGATGGTCGTTCAGCGACTTATAACGAAATAGTTTTTGGCGATTTAGGTATTTGGGATCTAGAACAAATTGAAGTTCTCAGAGGGCCACAAAGTACTTTAGCTGGGCGTAATGCAATAGCAGGTACAATACGGGTAGAAACACAAGATCCGACGTTTGAACAAGAGTTCACAATTCGTGCTGAAGGCGGGAATTTAGACCAAAAACGACTTTCAGCTATTTATAATCAACCTCTTTCGGAGCAGTTTTCCTTACGAATTGCAGCAGATCAATTTGAACGTAGTTCATCTGTTGATTATGAATCTTACCCTGGTGTTAAAGACCCAGCTGACATGGAAGGCCGTGCAATTAGAGGGAAATTACTTTATGAGGGCGATGACAAATACGGTACACGCGTTGTTGTCACACTAACCGATAACAAATACAGTGGTCCAAATAGTGAAATCATTGATTACCCATTTGATCAGCGTCGTTCTAACTTTCCGCAACAACCCGTTCATGTTACGCATACTAAAAGCTTAGGCATTGAATACAGCGCATCATTAACTCAACAACTACAGTTAGAAGTAACGGCTTCAGCAACAGACTTTAATTTTGAACGTAAATCTACGCCAGATGGTTCTAAAGCGAATATTGATAACAAAGAGTTTGTGATAGAACCTCGTTTACGCTATCAAGGTGATAACGGCGAACAATGGGTTATTGGTAGTCGCTACTACACTTCAAAACAAGATGATTGGATCCAATTTATTGTAAAACAAAGCTTTACTGATGATTCAGATAATTTTGCAATCTACTCTGAGGGTGCCCTCCCATTTAGTGACAAGTTTGAGCTAACGGCAGGTTTACGCTACGAAAAAGAAAACCGCAAACGTGAAGGCGGTGATCCTGATAGAGCGATTGCAAAAATAGAATCCGATAATGACTACAGTGCCTTATTACCTAAGCTTGGGCTCAGCTACCAAGTAAGTGATACGCATATTGTCGGTTTACAATTATCTCGCGGGTATAATGCAGGCGGCGGCGGCATTTCCTTTGGCGCACCAATTGTTAACTATGAATATGATGAAGAGTACGTAAACTCTTTAGAAATCTATGGTCGTCAGCAATGGGCTAATAACAGTATAAGCACATCTCAAAACCTGTTTTATTCGCAATATACAGACATGCAACTACCTTTTGATTTAACACCTGAAAACTCACGTGATGAAGCTTATGTAGTTAGAAATGCAGACGAAGTAACTACTATTGGTTTTGAATTTAATGCCGATTGGCAGATTAATGATCAGTTCAATCTTTATGGTGGTTTTGCACTGTTAGATTCAGAGATCACTGATTATCCAAACTCAGGCCTAGAAGGAAACTCATTACTTACGGTTCCTTCTGCTTCTATGAAATTAGGGACCACATGGCAATCAAATAATTGGGTTGTTAACGTTAGTGGCCAGTACACTGATGGCTGGTATACCAGTATTTCAAACGATGAAGGCGGTAAAACAGACGCTTTTGCGACCTTTGATACAAGTTTGAACTACGTTATCTCTGAGCAAGCTAAAGTGTATCTTTCAGTACGTAATATTTTTGATGAAGATGCTCCTGTTGCATTGTATCCAGGTACAGCACCTGCTGATAGCAATGAACCTGATACTAACTTTGATACAGCAGTATTGACCCAACCAAGAACGATTAGTGCGGGCATACAGTATACATTCTAATCAATCAGATTTTTCCACGGCAAAGCTAAATTATTTGCTGTGGAAAATCTATAAAATCAATAACAAAGGTTATTAAGTATGACAACAATTAAATACGATAGCAGCCTCTGGCCATTAGCTGTAACAGTAGCAAAGGGGGAGTGCACGCTAGCAATGCACTTAGACTCTTTAATATCATGGGATCGTTGGTTTGATAGAGCTGAAGCATTTATTGTAGTGCGTGTTTATACAGATGAAGCATCCTTACAACACCCTAAAGGGGCGGGTCCTGCAACACAAGAATGGCTTAAAAATGGTGCGGCAGAGAAAATGCAACAACTTGTTCAAGCGATGCTTATCGTTGTTCCTGAGGAGCAATATCAAAAATTGCAGAATATGAGCGTTCAAAAAGCCTTTGGTATACCTGGAGCCGTATTTAAATCACTTGATGATGCTAAAACATGGCTACAGGCATCAGCCAAAGAGATAGCGATACCTGAAAATATTGAATTACAAGATGTAGCTACACTTGTCCACTCTCATTGCGGTAATACCAATTAGCTTAATTAAGTGATCTATTTTGAGGTAAGAAAATCGTGTCGATAACAAGGCAACAAAGAGTTAATCGTCCCTCAAAGGGAAGCGCATGTTTGGTCTTTATACTGCATTATCGCCTATTTATGGGCAGTGACCACACTACATAGGCTCAGCCTTGCCTAAATACCAAACATACTGCTGCAAATTTAACCTCGAAAGATAAACAAGCCCTAGTTACCCCTTTATAAAAACACTCAATAATATGTAATCGATACAACTTAAAATCATATATTTGTGAGTGTTTTTTCCGCCACCATAATGTGGGGAAGTACATCTTCAATATCTGTTTGCAGCTTTGCATTAATATTATAAACATTACTTAAATGGCGCTGTGTTAGTACTTCTTCAGGCGAGCCATGAGCAACAACTTTTCCTTTATCAAGCATGTAAATTCGATCTGCAAAGCTCGCAGCAAGTGATAAATCATGAAGAACAGCAACAACTCCCGCGCCTTGTTTTGCCGTTGTAACGGCTTGGTTCATAACTTCATATTGATGATATAAATCTAAGCTAGCAGTTGGCTCATCAATTAATAAATAAGCATTTTTTTGCTGAGTTAAACTTGGCTGTAATTGGCACAATACACGCGCTAATTGAGTACGTTGCTTTTCACCACCAGAAAGCTGAGTAAAGCATTGCTGTGCTAGGTGAGTAATCCCTACGGCTTTCATTGCATCATTAGAGCACTGTTTCAAAGTAGCCTGCGTACACTGTTCTTGATGACTAAAATGCGCCATATCAACAACTTCATTAACGGTGAAAGGAAAATCTAACTCGTAGCTCTGGGTTAATACCGCCCTTAATTTAGCAAGCTCTAGCAAACTATACTCATTTAACTCTCGTTGATTAATATTTACCGTTCCGCCACTTAACGGCAAATCTCCTGATAATGCTTTCATTAATGATGATTTACCTGCGCCATTGGGACCAATGATAACTACAATTTCATGTGGTTTTACATAAAAATCAATATTATCCAGCAACGTTTTATGTTTAATTTTCACGCTAAGTTGATTGCCAATTAACATAGTTCACTTTGCTCCTTGGTAAGTTTTTAGCAGCATAATCAAAAAGAATGGACCGCCAATAGCACTGGTTATTAGACCAATGGGCACTTCTGCTGGTAGCATTATGGTACGGGCAAATAAATCAGCAAGGCTAAGCATTAATGCTCCCCCTAACATACAAGCTGGTAATAAATAACGGTGATCTGGGCCTAATATTAAGCGCATAATATGCGGCACTATTAAGCCAACAAAACCAATAACGCCCGTAATTGCGACGGCTGCGGCAATGCAAAGTGCCGTATATATAAAAACCTGCTTTTTCAATTTAGTCACATTAATGCCGACATGCTTCGCTTGAGCCTCTCCTAATAAATACACGTTAAGAGGTTTAGATAAACGTAATAAACCAATACAACAACCAATAATAATACCGAGTGTTGGCATTATCATCGCAAGGTGATTCCCCGCCAAAGAGCCCATACTCCAAAATGTTAAATCACGCAATTGTTGCTCATTACTTACCAGTGTTAAGATACCGATAATAGCGTTTACAATCGCATTTACGGCAATCCCTGCCAGTAGTAGACTAACGATAGTAAAACGCCCATTTTGCGCGCCCAACCGATAGATAAACATGCATACCGCTATACAACTCAAAAATGCCCCTACAGGCACCGCATAGTAGCCTAAGTTGTCGCTAAAATTAGCAAACAAGCTTGTTCCTAATACAATTGTTGCTACTGCACCTAACGCTGCACCACTGGCAATGCCAATCAAGCCAGGATCTGCTAATGGATTTCTAAATAAAGCTTGCATTGCAGCACCGCAGGTTGCTAAACCAGCTCCAACAACCATCGAAAGTAGAATACGAGGAAGGCGGATCTGCCAAATTATAGCGTGTTTAAGCTGATCATCTACCGGTTGGGTTAGCATAAGCATCGTCTCGCGCAGCGTTATCACGACCCCTCCTTGACTTAGAGCAATAAAAAATACCAATATACAAATAATAAACAAAACAGGAATAGATAAAACCCGTATCCGTTGTTGCGCTAATAACCTATTTCCTAACGCCAGCATAACTATCGCTCATCCTGTTGTTTTGTGCTGTTTTCAGCTAATTTTAAAAATCTATATTGATAGCCATCTGGCAAGCGTGTTTTAGGATAAAATGCATGCGCTAGTTCTACGGCCGCTTGAGGCGTTCTAGGCCCCATACTTAACAAATAGAGCGCATCAAAATTGTAAATACGTCCATTTTTTATCGCATTTGAATATTTAAAAACAGATAATATTTCAGCGCTTGGTTGCTGATCATTGGCGCCAATTCCCATACTAATAATCACATCAGGATTTAGTGCCAATGCAGCCTCGCTTGAAATCGTCTGCCAGTTAACCATTGTTTGAGCCATCATATTCACTCCACCGGCAATAGTTACCAACTCATCAGCAGTCGTCTCTGCCCCTGCAACCATAAGTTTACTACTGCGGATAACCAAAACCTTAGGTTTAGTACTTGTTTGCTCTAAAATATATGACAAGGCCTTGCGGTCCGCTTGCAAAGAGTCTGCGAGCATATTGCCCTTACTCACAACATTTAATTGTTTGGCTATTTGCTCTATTTTATTTTCAATACGCCAAAAGTTGTCGTTTTCATGCAAGATAACCAAGTTAGCGCCAGTGAGCTTTAATTGCTCAACCATTTTTTTAGGACCAATATCTGATTCAGCGAGGATAAGATCTGGATTTAATGACAACACACCTTCAACGCTTATTTTGCGAACATAGCCAATTTGTGGCTTCTGAGTTGCAGCGGCTGGATAAACACTGGTGCTATCAACGCCAACAATGCGTTGTTGTTCACCAAGGGCGTAAATAACTTCTGTTATTGAGCCCCCTGCAACCACTATTCGCTGTGGATTAACAGGCTGCGGACTTGCATGTACATAGCTATTAGCAAGTAAAGTAACAAACATAATAAATAAAATAGATAAGGGTTTCATTGATGTTAAATTTAATTTGAAAACAAAAATACTAACAGTTTTCATTTACAACTTGTAGTTTTTATTATGATTGTTTTAATGACCTATAAAATTTAGTTTAGCCTCTTAGGTAATAAGGTATGTTAGCTTTTCAGAGTTAAATTATTTCAATTTAAAGGCCATTTAATCACGGCGTAAAATGTGTAACCAAGTCGCCCCATAACGGCCCGCGTTACTCTAATAGCTGTATCCTTGTGAGAATAATTAAAATAGTGGATGACAAAAGGGTTTCATCACCGAGTCAAACCTAAATAGCAGCGAGTGTCATCCATGTTTGTCATCGCCTACTTATGGTAAATAACCACACTACATAGGCGCTACCTTGCCTAAAAATCAAACACTCGGCTGCAAATTCAACATCGAGAAGTAAATTAAAGCTTATTTTTCCCCTATTTATTTAACCTGAACTCTGGATAATAAATCTATCTCGAGTAGCTATTTTCAGCGCTAACTGCGTTGAATTTACTTGCAATAGGCCAGCTATTGACGCGTAAATTCGCCTTGTTTTCACTGAAAATCTCTGGCTAGAGAAAATAAATTTAAATATCACCATGATTCAATATGTTAGTAAATCTCTTAACCCGTGTTCAGGTTACTTAGTAACTTTTTAAACACCGTAAAATAGATATTTGTTAAATTTCCAAGCTCGCTAATATGAACTCGTTCATTTTCTTGATGGATAGTGCCGTTAGTTAAACCAAGTTCAACTACTTGCGGACAAATATCGCTAAAAAAACGGCCATCAGAAGTTCCTCCTGCAGTTGAGGTTTGAGGAAGCAAACCAGTACATTGATTAATGGCTGTTTTACACTCTTTTATTAGCGAAAGTTTATTTTTACTATTCTCTGCAGAGTAATAAGGGTTGCAAGCATGCGATGTTGTTAGTGAGAAATCATTAGTAGTTCGCGTTACAATATGAGTGACTAAATGAATTAGATCATCTTCACTGTAAGCCGTGGTATAACGAATATTTAAATTAATTATTACAGCGTCAGGTATGACATTATCGCTGCACAAGCCTGAGTCAATATGAGTGACTTGCATTGTTGTACCAAGCTGATTGCTATCTCTATTATCCCAATCAAATTTCATTAAATCTTTTACAATGCTACAGGCATGATGGATAGCATTAATGCCTTGAGTCGGATAAGCAACATGCGCACTTTTTCCATTAATTTGAATGGCAAAACTCAACGCCCCTCTGCGTCCAATTTTTAGCATGTCACCGCACTGCTTTATTGATGTCGGTTCTCCAACAATACAATAATCCAAGTCCTGTTTTGCATCTTTAAAGTGTTTTACAATTTCACATGAGCCGAATAAAGCATCGCCCTCTTCATCGCTGGTAATTAAAAACCATAGTCGCCCAACAAAGCTCCCTTCGAGTACTAGCATCTCAGCTGCAACTAAGGCTGCGGCAATACCGCCTTTCATATCTGCGATACCTCGACCGATCAGGTAATCATTTTTAATTTTACCTGCAAAAGGTGGGGCTTGCCATTTATTAAGATTACCTGCGGGCACAACATCCGTGTGCCCACAAAAACCTAAATCGGGTCCATCACCATTAGATATAACAGCAATTAGGTTACTCACCCCATGACTTTCAAATGTATCGATTTTTGCTCCCAGCATTAATAACTTTTTTGCAATCCATGCTTGGCAACCTGCGTCATCAGGTGTTACCGATTCAAATTGCAGTAATTCACGTGCATACTCAATTACTCGACTTTGGTATTCGCTCTTTAACTCAGCCGTTAAAGTAAATTGTTCATCGATGATAAGGCTCACCTCATAATTAAATAAAGGGTATTGAGGGAGTTTGTTTCATCAACAAGTTAAACAACAAACTCCCAGTAATAACTAATACTTTAAACGCACTACCAATCCACTATTAGCCATAATCAACATCATTAGCTTGCTTATATTCAGCAGCCAGCCACTGCGGTACATCCTCTGGTGGTGATTGCGCATCATTAATTTAATTCACACTGTTTGTATTGCTTGATGTTGCTTATTAAGCTCAAGGTGAATTTGTGCAGATAATTTTTTACGAGCAATTTTACCTATAACGGTTAATGGGATATGTTCAACGTACGCCACTGTATCTGGCAACATATA
This sequence comes from Pseudoalteromonas sp. BSi20495, assembly GCF_000241185.1. Taxonomy (NCBI): domain Bacteria; kingdom Pseudomonadati; phylum Pseudomonadota; class Gammaproteobacteria; order Alteromonadales; family Pseudoalteromonadaceae; genus Pseudoalteromonas; species Pseudoalteromonas sp. BSi20495. The sequence goes on along the minus strand of NZ_BADY01000181.1, from coordinate 35,940 downwards.
GCGTGCAACACCTTGTGCCGCTAAGTATTGCCTTACGTCTTTGAGTGCTAAGTTAGGCGAATTTGGGTCTTGCGAAACAATAACTGCGCATGTTCGCTCACCGAGTTGTTCGCAAGGTAGTCCCACAACAGCAACATCTTTTATGCCATGATGACAAGCTAAATGAGCTTCTAATGTTTCAACAGAAATAGTCTCTCCACCTCGGCGAAGAACCTCTTGGATTCGGCCTTCAACAATAAGGTGACCACTGCTTAGCCGCCTTACCTGATCCCCAGTACGGTAATAACCTTCAGTAGTAAATGATTTTTGATTGGCCTGCTCGTCTTTATAATAACCACGGATTGTATATGGACCTCTGGTCAACAGCTCGCCACACTTTCCCTTTGCAACATCCTGGCCTTGTTCGTCCACCACCCTAACTTCATCCAAATCAGATAATGGACGTCCTTGAGTCTTGAGTTTTAAAACACTAGGATCTGAATTACGAGTGAAATTAAGAAGTCCTTCAGCCATGCCAAACACTTGTTGTAAATTACAATTAAGTTCATTACCGATTCTGCGAGCTGTAGCTTCATCAAGTTTAGCACCGCCAACTTGTAATAAATCAAGACATGCCGCTGGAGGTGTTACTAATGCAGCATAATTAAGCCAAGTTTTCACTAAAGTCGGCACTAACGCTGTCACCGTAACCCCTGCTTTTTCAATATACTCAAATGCAATTTCAGGACTCGGCACTGGACACATAACGACACCAGCCCCCACTTCAATCGCACCTAAAATACCTGGGCAAGCTAATGGAAAATTATGCGCCGCTGGTAATGCTACAAGATAGCGGTCTTGTGAACTCAATTCACACAGCTTAGCACTGGCTTTTATATTGTAGAGGTAATCTCTATGTGTTCTTGGAATTAACTTCGGTATTCCTGTTGTACCGCCTGAGCATAATAATAAAGCCATTTCAGCAGGTTCCGCTGCGAGACCAGGAAACTCAAGTGCTGTCATTTGAGCTTCAGTTGCTTTAGTAAACCCTAGTAAAGATAATATTGACGAATGCGGTTTTAAATCTAGGCCATCCACAACAACATGTTTAAGTGTTGGGACTGTATTAAGTAGCTCATTGGCAAATGCATGACAATCGAAGCTAATCGATTGTTCACTAACAAACCAAGCACGTGCTTGTGTTAATTTCACAAAATGCAAAATTTCACGTTGTCCATGTCCAGGTAACGCCATGACAGGAATAACGCCTAGCTGGAGTAAAGCGAAAAAGGTTAATACAAATGCATTATTATTACCCATTTGCATCACCACTTTATCACCTCGTCCAAGACCAATACTGTGGCAATGCTCTACTATATTATTCACGACAGCGCTTATTTCTTGGCCTGTCATCTGTTGCCATTCACCAGATTGAAGGTCGGGGCCGCTGAGCAAAATAACATCAGCATATTGCTTAAGTTTTGCAGTTAACCAATTTGCAAAGTTTTCATTTTTCCACACCCCCTGCTCTTTGTACTTTCTGCTTATTTCTTCTGGCCAAGCATATAACCCAGCTTCGGTAGGCACAAACTCAGTCACAGTGACCCCTCCATTTCCAATTCAGCACTGAGTGCGTCATCATCTAAATCTAAGATTTCACAATACACTTGAGCAATTTGTAATACTTCTTCAGCATCGCTCGAGTCAGTAATTGAAGCGGCAATGCCTGCAATAGAAGGTGAACTAAATAAGCTTTTCATGTCTATCGAATTGGATCCGAAGATTTCCCTAATTTGCGCGATTAACGAACTTGCTAAAACAGAATCCCCACCCGCAGCAAATAAGTTTTGATGAATATTACTACCATCCCCCCCGATCACTTCATGCCAAATAGAAGCTACCACACGAACTATTGGCATACTTAACAAGGTTTCATCATGTTCCACATTTTTAGTAATTACTGGCTCTTGGACCTCAGCAACGGCTCTATTTTTGGGTAACGTATCACCAATATGCGTATCCCAATAACCCGGCTCAGTGACGAGGTTCACCACGGTATTACTGAAAAAATTAAACATTGCATCGAGCACACCATCAACAAAAGCATCCTCTCGACAATCCCAGTTAATTAAAATACCACCATCAAGTTCAGTTACTTGCGCATCAAGTAATACCTGTGGCCCTTGAGAAATAATCCAAATAGGATCCCCAAATACTCGGCGCACATTTGCATCAAATAACTCACCTAAATTTAATGCGCTTGTAAATACAACAGGCGCTGTTACTTGCTGCCCACGTGCACGCCCTAAATCTCTTAAAACATGAACTCCACCGTAGTCTGCGCGCGCTGCTCCCTCGTGCATACTAGATTGAACATCACGCGCTCGTGTCACAAAAGTTGCAGTCGGGCCAGTATCAACATCGAGAAGTATTGAACTACTAAAGTCGCCTACCACCTCTTTAATATTAGGGCCTGCGAGTGGACGTTGAAATAAAGGAACATTAAGAATAAAACGCGGATCTTTGCTCCATCCAGCCAGGGTTTCTGCCAGCACGGTTGCTAACACCACTGATGGGGTTAATCCGTACTGACGACATTGCGCATATAATTGTGCTTTACGCTGCGGATCAATATTAAAATGGCGTCGTGTTGTAATAGGATGCTGCGATGAAGCTGCTTTTAAAGGCAGTAATGGGCCATTGGGTAAAGAAGCTAGCTGTGTTTGCCACCACATTCCTGAGCTTTCTTTTATTGACTCCCAATTATGCTCAATGGCCATTCGGCAATCTTTATAACTCATTGCTAAATCAGCAAGTTCTACATCGGGGTCATCGTATAACAGTGCAAGATCACGCAGTAGCGTGCGATAACTAACGGCGTCTGCAGCTATCATATCAATGTCTAAATGCAGGCGACTGTTACCATTTTCTAATAAGCTTAAAGCGACCGCAAATACTTCTCCTGACTCAATATCTAACATTTGTGATGAATAGGTCGAGCGATACTGCTCAAGTAACTGCTGCGCAACATCAGTAGGTTTATCTCGTAAATCATTAAAAATGACATGCACTGTATTATTACTTGGATTATGTATTTGCTGTCCGCTGGAACATACTTGTAAACGCAACGAGCTATGACGTTGAACAAGTTTCTCTATTGCTAGCGTCAAACGGGCTAAATCTAATGGCTGTGACTTATCATTGATTGCCGACAACTCAAATTCACAATACAGATGCGCTGATACACCCCCAAGCGGTTGATTAACATCACGTCCTAACCAATAGGCATACTGCATAGGCGCAAGTGAAAAAGGCGCATGAGGAAGTTTCCCGATTTTTATTTTTGGGACCCCAAAGATAGTGTCTTGTGTATTATCAGCGAGGCTGGCAGCCGATACCCTAAGATACTCAACCCATGCCCCCACAAATGGTTTTTTAGCTAAATCTGCAAAGTTAATATCATAACCAGCCGCTCGCCAAGTTGACACTAAGTTCATTAATGTGATCGAATCAAGTCCTGCTTCAATTAGGTTACATTCTGCTGATACAGCGCCAGGCTGTAAATTTAACGTATTACTAACGACAGCAAGTACATCTTCTAATAGCGAGGCTGAATTACTATTTTTATTCATTTGGGTAGTTTCCATTCTTAATGTTTGTCTTTACCAAATCATGTTGTTGACTTGGCGAGGATGTCTTGTTGCTTCAAACGCAGCAGCTCTAGCCGCTGTTGATGCAAAGAAGAAGTACTTTTTTGATTTGCTTGCCACTGCATAAGTAACGCTTTCTCATCCAGTTTTCCATTTACTGTTAGCGGGAATTTTTTAACAAATAGAAAGTCTGAAGGTAAATAGTGAACAGGGAGAAGCTGAGATAGATAATTTCTCAATGTTGCTATTGGTTGTGCGGTAAATGATTCCTCTGTCGCGATTAAAATAGCAATTAAGCCATCTGATAAACCACTGTCGAGGCATGGTTTTGCTATCACGGCTGCTCTTTGTATCTTTGCATGAGATTCTAAAATAACTTCTATTTCACTCGGCTCAATACGAAATCCCCTTACTTTCAATTGCCTGTCTGCGCGACCAAAATAAAAGAGTTGACCATCAATTTGCTTCGCTAAGTCACCCGAACGATACATCCGCTTCCCAGTGTGAAAAGGACTGCCAACAAATCGCATCGCGGTTAGATCAGGGCGATTGATGTAACCGAATGCCACTTGATCTCCTGCTACATAAATTTCACCAATTTCACCATCAGCCACTTTTTCTAAATTTTCATCAAGTAAAAGCACCTCCAAACTAGATAGTCCTTCACCTATTGGACTATTTTCAGTGCCACAAAGTGAATCACTTAGTGTTAGCCATGTTACGTGCACCGTTGTCTCTGTGATCCCGTACATGTTTATCAATTGCAATGTTTCGCAAGGGTAAAGCTGCCACCATTTTTTTACTTTATCCAAATTAAGTGCTTCACCACCAAAGACCACTTTGCGCAAGCATAGTGGTTGCTCACTCATTTTTTAGAGCCTTACTTTCTGCGTCAATTAAGGCATAAAATGCTGAAGGCGTTTGATTCAGAATAGTGACCTTTTCTGCTCTCAAATATTGCACTAAGGCGTCTGGTGACCAAATTACACTTTTTGGAATAATCGTTAGCTTGGCTCCTGTGGTCAAAGCTCCCCACACTTCCCACACCGAAAAATCAAAAGCCAGTGAATGAAACAAAGCCCAAACATCAGTATGTGTTGCATCTAATAAAGGCATTGCCGCATTAATTAAGGCCAGAACTTGCTGATGCCCTACAACAACTCCCTTAGGGTTTCCCGTCGACCCTGAAGTAAAAATAATATAAGCGAAAGCACCTGCGGCTCTGTAAACAGGTTTCTCGTGCTCATCTGGAACAAAGTTAAATTGGTCCTCGACAAACAACAAATGACTCATAGCTTTAGTAAGTGAATCGTTACCCCAAAGTGTCTTGCTCAACTCTCGCTGAGTAACAATTGCGCTAGGCTGACTACAAGCAATTATCCAATCGATCCTTTCTTTAGGGTAGTCGGGATCAATCGGCACATAGCACGCTCCAAGTTGCAATATTGCTAACACGTGAATAATTTGCTCACAGTTTCTAGGCAGTATTAAAGCCACGCAGTTTCCTGTACGAACACCACTTGCATAAAGTCGATGTGATGCCAAATCAGCTTTTTGTTTAAGCGCTTTATATGTCAAGGAGCTATGTTCATCACTAACGGCGATGCGATTAGGGTGCATAACGGCTTGTTCAGCAAAGGATTGATACAGGCATGCTGTACCTGCTGGCATCCCTTTGTTAATCTGCTCCATATTAATTCCCATCCATCTCTATGAGTGATTTAGGACGTAAATCTGTCCAATTATCATTTAGCCAACTCAAACAAGTATCACGTGTTTGAGGGCCAAAAACCTGCTCCCAACCAGAAGGAATAGTTAATACTTCAGGCCATAACGAATACTGTTTTTCATGATTGATAAGAACTACAAATGCCATTGATTCATCATCGAAAATATTTTCACTCATGATTTAACTCCAAAGAGACTGTTGATAGGGGGTTTAATTCGCTGTTATTAAGTTGCGCAGAATTTGCGGCTTCATTACTGAATTTGTTACAACTATCGACAACTTCTTGCAAATAGAACTCAAAATCAGTTAATAGCTGAGCGCTACGTTTTTTGCCCACTGCATGCGGGTCAAAGCTCAAACGGATCTTGGTTGTTGCACCAGGGTAGATAAATAAAGCAGCGGCTTGGCCAACCGAATCTTGCCACTTAACATCCTTCAATCCTGCCAATACAACTGGTAATGTAAGCCCTTGAGATGAATCGACTTGTTTAATTAGCTCTGCGGTTTGTGTATCCGCATCAAGGGCATTTTCAATAACTAATAAAGTATCAAAAAATTCGCCAAAACGATGAGTCGCCTCCAAATTATCCAACCTAACCGGAGCTAACGCTTGCCATTCAAATTGTTCAGTTTGCAACTGCTGCAACAACACAATTGGACTACTCAAAGGATCGGTCTTAATCCGTATTGGTACTAACTGAGTAACCAATCCAACAAGCGTTTCAATACCTGCTAACGACGCTGCACGACCAGAATCAAATAAACCAAATACGACATCGTCCTGATTAAGTGCATTACCCACTGTTTTAGCCCATGCCAATTGAAATAGCATGGCCGTAGATACATTAATCTTTGCAGCTAATGCTTTAATGTCTGCATTTACAGCAGCACAAAGCACACTAGATAATTCTTGTGAAGGAAATCGTTGTTGTCTTGTCGGGCATAATAATGAAGGGGCTTTGAAACCATCCAGCGCTTTATTCCAATATTGACAAGCTATTGTCGGATCTTGTTTTTGTAACCAATCAAGATATTGACCCCAATGTAAATTTGGATAAGCTAAAGTGGCTTCAGCACTCATTCCTCCAAGCCACTCTTGCAAAATTCGAGGGGCTGACCAACCATCAAGCAGTAAGTGATGACAATGAATCAAAATTAGCCACTGACTATCACTTATACGTATAGATAAAAATCGCATGAGTGGCGGAGCATCAAATTCAAAGCGATATTGGTACCATGCTGTGCGATGCTGCACTAACAATGCTTCATATTGCTCACTTGGTTCACCACGTAAATCTAAAGTTTCCCATACAGGCTCGAGTATATCGGCAGTAAAGGTAGAAAATGTTTTCACAAAAAAGCCTGATCTTAGCGCGTCATGACGGCGCAGAAGATCCGCGGCCCCTGCTTTTAAAGCACTTTCAGATATTTCTGGGTTGTGTTGATTAGAAAGAGTTATTTCCATTTGTGTTGTCCATGGATCTGCTAGTCCATGACAGTGGCGAAGCATTTCAACTTGCAGTGGCGTAGCTGGCTTAATTGTCAAATTATTACTATCAACAAGACCTTGCGCTTGTAGCTGTTGTTGTTCTTCAATAAAACAGTCGTGTAGTTGATGAAAAAGCTTATTTAACTCAGCTTTAAATCGTAGTAGATCACTATGGTGCAATTCGCTACTAGGTGCTATCGCATTAAAGTGAAGTGTTTTTATCCCTTTTTGTTGGCTGTAATAGGCTGTTAAATCTAAAGAATTTAGTAACGGCCAGTGATCGGAGCAAGCTTCAGTGAGCTGCTCAAGAAGCGGAGTTACTGACCATAAATCTGAATTGGAGGATAAATTTAAATCACCAAGAAAATTAAAACCGACTAACCATCCATTTACACTTTGTTGAACAGGCGCGACACCACTTGATGATACAAAAGGAGAGTCTTGCTGAATAATTTGACCACACCATTTACGCAATACTGTTTCTATCAACTGGCTCGACATTTCGTCCGATTTAGTCTTTAAAACATCACTATTGAGAGCCACATAAACTTCACGGGCAAACCAGCCAATGGTCCTGCTTAAATCTTGTGTTGGTTCCTGTACTTCTCGACCATGCCGCTCTAGTACCAAGGTAGGGCAGCGATTATCTAGCGCTGGTTTTAATTTTGATGTAATAGCAGCTAAGCAACTTATAGCAGGTAATAAACTAGCCAGTGGAAGCCCTAACCTACGAGCGACAGTTAATGCAGGACATGTTTTATTATAAGGTTCCAAGCTCCAAGTTAATGTGTGAGCACTTGCCAACGTTCCCAAATTGGTTGAATTTGGCGCAGGTATATACTGCTGGCTTAATTTATTTATATGATTGGACCAACTACGCCATGATGTTGGTACGGGAGGTAATTCAAGTTTTTCATTACTCACTTGCTGATTTCGGACAATCGCAAGGTCTTCAGCCAAAATATGCCATGATGAGGCATCTATGACTAAATGGTTTATGGCAAACCAAGCTCTTTGGTTATTATTTTCATTTTCTTTAACTAACGATACGGCAACCATAACACCGTTTTTAGGACTTAAATTACTGCATAGTTGTTTTGCCAACTCAGCTGCTGATAATACACCTGAGTTTTCTAAAGTGGGTAAATCAGCATTTTCAGAATACACTCTATATTTATTATCATCACACTGTTGATAAGTTTGCTCACAATAAATGGTTTGGGTATTTTCAACCGGAACATTTAGGGATAACTCTCCCGTACCCGATTGCACCAATTGAGCTCGCAACAACCCATGGCGATTAAGTAAAGCATACACAAGCTCTTTTAGTTCACCAGCCGTCATACTTTCAGGCACTACTACACTTGCTAGTTGTGCAAATCGATCAAGCGGTGTCGCTGCATTAAGGTAGCGCTGCATTAATAAAGTTGAAGTAAGCTGACCTTTATCATTACTATCGTGGCTAACCGTTTTACTATTTTGACTGTCTCCGAGGGGATCAACTTCGTGTAATTCTTTAACCAAATTCGCAATGCATTTTGCATTAAATACTTGGCGAGGAGTAAGGTGGATCCCTTCTCGACGAGCGCGACTGACTAATTTTACAACTGAAATACTATCGCCACCCACTGCAAAAAATCCATCGTCAATGCCTATTGTCTCAATCCCTAAAACGTCACACACTAAATTACATAGCTTTTTCTCCAGTTCATTGCGAGGGGCTCTTTTGGCAATAACACCTAAATCATCAGGTATCGACAGCGCTTTACGATTAATTTTTCCATTAGGTAACTTAGGTAGTTTTTTATTAATTACAAAATACTTGGGGACTAAGTGAGGGGGTAGAGCTTGCTCACATACATAGCGAAAGCGAGCTATTAAGTTTAAATTAGCCTCTTGATTATCGCTTAGTTGCTCTATTTCATTTTCAATATAACAAATTAACTCCATCGCACTTTGAGTAACTGCTCTGGCAATTACAGCGCAAGGACATTTAATTAACAGCTCAATGGTTGACTCAACTTCGAGCGGCTCAACACGAAAACCTCTAATTTTCACTTGCTCGTCTATACGGCCAATGTATTCAATATTTCCTTGAGTTGTCCATTTTACTCTATCACCACTTAGATAAAGTCTTTCACCTTGTTCAGCAAAAGGATTAGCAATAAACTTGCTTGCTGTTAAATCACTACGATCAAGGTATCCTCTTGCTAATCCAGCACCAGCAATTGCAAGCTCACCTGGCACCCCTAAAGGCGCTAATTGCAAGCAATTATCTAAAACATAAACTTGCCCTCCTGCAACCGGCCCACCTATTACCGGCTTTTCAGCGACATTGGTTTTAGCAATCATCGCATCCACTGTTGCCTCTGTCGGGCCATATAAATTAAAGCCCAACGTACCAGGAAGGCTCTTTATACGTTGCCAAAGCTCTTGTTTTACCGATTCACCACCAAAACCCAATATTGCAGGTGTGTGAGGTTCAATAAATTGCCCATTTGTATCTGTAAGTCCTGACTGTAACCACGGTAATACTTCATCTAGCATACTGGGAGTTAACTCAATAAAATCCATTTTTTTAAGCATTATCTCTTTGGCAAGAGTGACCGCGTCTTGCATCGTATTTGCATCAAATAAATAGACTTTATGGCCTTCAAACATCCACAGTGTAGGTTGCCATGAGGCATCAAAAGCCAAAGACCAAGCATGGCCAACTTTTAGCTGATTATGTTCTACAAGCGCAGAAGCTTCGCTATAGAGATCGTGTTTATGACTAGCAATAAGGTTAACCAGAGAAGCATGTTTTACAACAACACCTTTTGGCTGCCCTGTTGAGCCTGATGTAAACGTAATACAGGCTGGATGAGATGGGCGCAATGGCCGGCATCTCTCTTCGTTTGTAAGATTAAGATCACTATTTTTTATACTTAATGCTTCATTCTCAATAACTAACAAACTGACTGTTTTAGTTTTTAATTCAGTCGCTTTAGCTGATTCAAATGAATGTGCATCACCATTATTAATTACTATATTTGGCGCCGCCAATGTAAGTACTCGGTTAATGTAATCCTCTGGATAATTTGGATCTATAGGTACAATAGCGGCACCTGCCTTGAGTGTACCAAGCATCACAACGAACCATTCCAACTGGCGAGGCATTATTATGGCAACCCGATCTTCTGGCCCAATCCCTTGCGATACTAGCCACCTTGCGACTCTATTTGCTCTTGCATTGAGCGTTAGAAAACTGAGGTCATGCAGCACGTTTTGTTTTTGCAAAACACTCTTTATCGTTTCACTGCCAACTAACTCAACGGCAGTTCGATTTGGGTATTTGCTCACGGTACTCTCAAACCAAGCAACGAGCGTTGTTACTGGGCTTACAAAAGCATCGCGTTGACCCCATTTTATTAACTGATTTTCATCGGGTAATACAGTGGTAATGTTAGCTAGTGCTACATCTGGTTCTTGGACACAATGTTTAAGTAACTGTAGCAACCGTTTTAAATGATTTGGTATGGTTTTTGGTCGATATAATGAAGCACGCCAAGTGGCTTGAAACTGAAGGCAGTTATCTTTTAATAATGCGTCAAAAGAGAGATCTGTTTGCGTTGTACCATTAAAATACTTTTCCCAATGTACATCTAAGCCATCTATTATGGGTGGAGACATCCCATGGCTTAAGAAAGTCACCATAGTGTCTAATAATGGGTTTTGCGATTCCCCTCGTTTTATTTGTAATTTTTCAAGTAATAATTCAAAGGGTAAGTCTGCATGTGAAAAAGCAGCACGACATTGTGTCGCACAATCACGGATCAGCTCACGAAAACAAAGTTTATTATCAACCTTAATCCGCAGTGGAATAACATTCCCAAAATTACCTATCAGATCACTCAGCTCAGGTAAATTACGATGCGAAGCCACTGTCCCTATCGTCACTTCTGAGGCCCTAGAAAGCCGAGTCATTAATAAAGCAATCACCGCAATAATGGCTTCAAAAGTTGTAACTTGTTCTTCTCGTGCTAACGTAAGTAGAGTTTGTGTTGTTGCTTGATCAAGATTATCACTGTGCCAGCCACCATTTTCATTTTGCTTCACTCCCCGAGGAAAATCAGTTGGAAAATCAATAGGCTCAGGTAGCGGTGTAAGCTGCTTTTGCCAGAACGCAACCTGCTCTTTGCTTTGTTCGGAATCTTGTTGCCATTTTTCACGATGCCATTGAGCAAAATCTAAATACTGGATGGGTAAAGGAGCCCGTTGTTTAGATTCGCCGCTCTTAATTAGCCTATAGTATGTTGATAATTCATTAGAAAAAATACCAAATGACGCCCCGTCCCAAACAATATGTTGCCCTACCATAACTAAAGTGTGATGACTGTCGGTCATTTTTACGAGAGCAAGTCGAAGTGTACTCTTAGTTGCAAGATCGAAAGGTTCTGTACTTGCATGTTGTGCTATTTCTTTAAGACGTACTTCTCGCGTCTGATGATCTAAATCTTGTAAATCATATTCACACCACTGCAAAGGAAACTCATCAAGCACTTTTTGTCGAGCACCAACAATAGGGTCTGCATAATAGGAAGTTCGAAAAATACTGTGCCTGTTCACTAATTCAAAACAACTTTGCTGTAAAACACGCGCATCTAAACAACCTTTAAATTGCCACAAGACACAAACATTGTAAGCAGACGAAAGTGGGTCCAGTTGATTAAGTAACCACATCCTTTCTTGCGCATTAGAAAGTACATAACTGGTCTCATTTTTTGCTTTTGAAACTGTAAAGCTTTGATTTAATGTCGATAAAGAGTCCACATTATTATTCGGCATGATTATTTTTCGAGTTGCCGCCAATTTTCTCGCAAGCTTTAGCCTAAGTGCATTATCCATAAAACAGACCCTAAAATATAAACAATAATAATTTGCATTATTATTTACTGTAGTTATTATTGCAACACATTGATTGAAAATTAATCCCGTGTGTATGCAAAATGTATTTTGAAAAGGAGCATAAGATATTATGAAAACTAATTTTTCCAATGAAGGCACAACCCAAAGCGATGAGCAAAATTTAATCTTCGCACGAGCAGCCGCTCTAGCCGACAGTGGTATATTTAAAGAATATTTAATTTACGAAGATAACGGTGAATGTTGGTTTGCAGGGGGTATTGTTCGATCTATAACCGTATTTGCAACTCACATTGAATCTAATACCTCTGCAGGAAAAACTCAGCGCCAAGTTAACAGCGAAAACCTCTGCCAAGTCCTACAGCAAGAATTAAATACTTGGGATGGTGAGTGGCAAGCATGCGGATGGTCTAGTTTTGAATTCGCGTATGCCCTGAAATCACCAGAACTATTAACCGAAGAAGAAAAAGCAGGTCAAGAAGCGTTATTATTTATTTGTGAGCCAAAAATAACGGTATCCCTGGGGAAAAAACCAACACTCATTAAATCTAAATCCAGTGAACTTGAGCAGCAAGTACGCTTAATACTAGAAAATGCAGTTGTACGAGCACACGTTCCTTACAAAAATGTCGAAATACCAGACAATATTAATTATAAAAATGCAGTCAAAAAGTCTGTCGCCAATATTAAAAATGGTTTACTAGAAAAAGTCATACTCTCGCGTAAGGTTCCCCTACATTTTTCGCCCGATTACACTGCGACTTGGCTTCAAGGGCGTTCGATGAACACACCGGCTCGTTCATTTACAATGAATTTAGCTGGTTGGAAAATCACTGGGTTTAGTCCTGAAATTGTACTTTCAGTTGATGAAAACCGTAAAGTTACAACAGAGCCGTTAGCGGGTACTCGACGATTAGAAGGTAATCCAGAAACAGATCAAAAAATATTTGATGAGTTACTAAAAGATCCAAAAGAAACCCACGAACACGCAATATCTGTGAGACTTTCAGTTGACGAAATGAATGAAGTTTGTGAGCCAGAATCTGTACATGTACCACAGTTCATGGTTCAAAAAAAGCGAGGTTCTGTGCAACATTTAGCTTCGAGAGTCTGTGGCACTCTAAAAACAGAATATAACGCTTGGCATGCATTCGAAAGCCTATTCCCTGCTGTTACAGCGTCTGGTATTCAAAAGCTGGCTGCTTTTTCAGAAATACGACGACACGAAGGCAGTAGCAGAGGGCTTTATGCAGGCGCAATTTTAAAACTAGATCACACAGGCGTTATTGACGCAGCATTAGTTTTACGCAGTGTTATGAGTAAAGGCGATCAGCACTGGTTACAGGCTGGAGCCGGAATTGTACTTGATTCAACACCAGAAAGAGAACTCACCGAAACCAGTGAAAAACTAGCAAGCATTTCACCTTGGGTTGTTGAAAAAACAAGCTAAATTAACGTAATTCATTAAATAAGGATACTTAATGAATCCTTATTCAGCTAATACCCACTGCTACACATTTTTATAAACAAAAGTAAATTTATGTAGCAGATAAAAGTTGTTTTAAACGAGGAGTTTAAGCATGGCACAGCCACTAATACCTACATACGATATCATTGGTGTCGGATTTGGCCCATCAAATATAGCTTTGGCGATTGCCTTAGAAGAAATTAAGAGCAATTCCACCACACTAAATGCCTTATTTATTGATAAACAGCCAGAGTATCAATGGCATGGTGATACTATTACTAACCAAAGTGGGCTACAAGTCTCATTTTTGAAAGATCTTGTTACATTGAGAAATCCAACCAGCCCTTACTCTTTCTTAAATTATTTACATTCACATAATCGTTTAGTGGACTTCATAAATTTAAGTACTTTCTACCCAAGCAGGTTAGAATTTAATGACTACCTTCGCTGGGTTGCGGGTCATTTTTCTTCTCAATGTCAATACGGCGAAGAGGTTACCTCTATTGAGCCGGTTATGGATAATCAAAAAGTAAAATTACTCAAAGTGACAACAGCAGATACAGGTGGTACAAGTAAGATCCGTTTTACTAAATCACTTGTTATGGGCACTGGCGGAACCCCTTTAATACCGGAAGTTTTTCAACCGCTAAAACAAACCCCGCTTGTATTTCATCATACTCACTACCTATCAAAAATGGCTAAACTTATTCCAGTAAAAACAAAAGATTTACGCATTGCTATAATCGGTGGTGGACAAAGTGCTGCGGAAGCTTTTATTGATATTGATGATAATTATCCACACGCAAAAGTTGATTTAATTATGCGTGGTAATTCGATGAAGCCAGCAGATTCAAGTCCCTATGTGAATGAAATTTTTAACCCATCATCAACAGACTCTATATTCAGTAAAACGCAGCAAGAAAGAGAAGAGCTATTAAAAGAATATAAATACGCTAATTATTCAGCTGTTGACTCATCGATGATTGAGCAAATATATAATATTTTTTATCAACAAAAAGTTGCCATGATGGAGCAACATACATATTGCCCTAACAGTGAAGTTACTGAAGCATCTGAAAAAAATGGAAAAATAACGCTGTCTATACTTGATAGAAAATCAAATAAGCATGCCACGAATAATTACGATTTAGTAATTTTAGCAACAGGGTATCAACGTCCTAAAATGGCGCCTATGTTAGAACCTATTAAAGCCTATTTAGGAAACATTGATATTGATCGAAATTATCAAGTTAAAACGGACGAACGTTTTCTTCCATCGTTATTTTTGCAAGGGCGTTCAGAATCATCCCATGGTTTAAGCGACACCTTACTCTCAATACTTTCAGTAAGGTCAGCAGAAATAGCACACTCATTACAGGCAGAGTTGCAAGAACAGGCTCAGCAAGCAGTTGCTTTAGCTTAACCACTTGAAATGCATATTACTCAAATAAGTCATTATCTAAGTAATGTGCATTCATCGCAATCGGGTTTATTTTCAATCATTATTGCCTTATAACAGATGTGATACTGTTTAATAACAAGGAATAAAAATGAAGTTTATTGCCCCTTTTGCGCTTTTGGCAACAGTCAGTTTTTCAGGTTTTACGAGTCAAACAGAGCAAACGCTACAACTTGAAAACGTATTCGACCTTGAATATGCGAATCAGATAGATATAACCGAAGACGGTAAAACCGTTTACTTTGTGCGTAATCGTATGGATATAAAAACAGATCGCAAAGTGGGTAATATTTGGTCTGTTGATTACAAAACCAAACAAATGCAACCATTAACCTCTGGCGTGCATATGGATTATTCGCCAGTACTCTCTCCTGATGGTCAACGCCTTGCGTTTATATCAACACGTGATGGCAGCAGCCAAATATATATAAAATGGCTTAAAACAGGTGCTATGGCAAAAATTAGTAACTTAACGAGTAGCCCACGTGCAATTACATGGAGCCCTGATTCTAGCCAATTAATATTTAGCATGTTTGTACCAAGTGCAACTTCAGCCCCCGTAAACCTGCCCGGTAAACCAAAAGGGGCAACGTGGGCAGAACCCGCTAAATTTATTGATGATGTTTATTACCGTTCAGATGGTGGCGGTTACACACAAAAAGGTTTTAGCCAATTATTTTCCATAGATGCTAACGGTGGTAATGCCAAGCGACTCACTCATGATGAGTTTGATAACGCCGGCGATGTAAGCTTTAGTAACGATGGTAAATCACTTTATTTTTCTGCGAACAGGCATAAAAACAACCAGCTAAAATTCACAAATAATGAAATTTATAAACTTGATTTGGCCTCGCAAACTATAAGCGAAATTACTAACCGAGATGGCCCTGATGAACAACCTAAAGTATCGCCCGATGGCCGTTACTTAGCGTACACAGGTTATGACGATATACGCACTAATTACGAAAATGCTCAACTTTATATTCGTGATTTAAAAACAGGTAACACAACTAGTTTAACGCCAAATTTTGATCGAAGTGTTGGGCAAATAAAATGGAGTGCCAATTCAAAAGGTGTGTACTTTAGTTACGCCGATAAAGGCCAAACCGCCCTCGCCTATCAACCACGCAGTGGCAAGCGTAAAATAATAACAACTCAAATTGGCAGCGTTGCCTTTGGACGCCCTTATTCTGGTGGCGACTTTGATGTAAGCGAAGATGGAGAGGTAGCATTTACCCTTGCCGATACCCAGCGCCCTGCTGATATAGCAACAATTAAACGCAGTAAAGCCCAGCGTTTAACTACCCTTAATGCAGATGCATTGGGCGACAAAGCTTTGGCTAAAGTGGAAGAAATTTGGGTTAAATCAAGCCACGATGAACTTCCTATTCAGGGGTGGATTGCCTACCCGCCAGAATTTGATAGCAGCAAAAAATACCCGCTAATACTAGAAATTCACGGCGGCCCTGTCGCTAATTATGGCCCGCACTTTAGCGCTGAAATTCAACTGTTTGCAGCCAAAGGCAATGTCGTTTTATACATGAACCCACGTGGTAGTGATTCCTATGGTAAAGAGTTTGCACAAACTATTCATCATAATTACCCAAGTAACGATTTTGATGATTTAATGACAGGTGTTGATGCGCTAATAGCGAAAGGCTTTATTGACGAGTCTAAATTGTTTGTAACCGGTGGCTCTGGTGGCGGTGTATTAACTGCATGGATTGTGGGTCATACAGATCGCTTTGCTGCAGCTGTAGTTGCTAAGCCTGTTATCAATTGGATCAGTTTTGTACTAACAGCAGATTTTTACCCGTTTTTTGCTGATTATTGGTTCCCAGGTAAACCATGGGATCACATTGAGCACTACATGAAACGCTCGCCTATTAGCTATGTTGGAAACGTTAAAACTCCTACTATGTTGCTCACTGGTGAATCTGACTACCGTACACCAATTTCAGAAACTGAGCAGTTTTATCAGGCATTAAAATTACAAGGTGTTGATACTGCAATGGTGCGAATTCCTAATGCTTCACATGGCATTACAGCTCGGCCATCAAACTTAATGACAAAAGTTGCTTATATTCAATGGTGGTTTGATAAACACACTAAATAATAAATTTATAGCTCAAATAAAAGCCACTTCAAATAAGTGGCTTTTATATTTACCACTATAGTATTCAAACTGTAAACCCCCTTTACACTTCTGTGACAGTTAAATATCGGACTTAGCTAAAACTTCAGTTAGTAAAATTTCGGTTTATAACATTTTTTGTAACTTGAGTTGGTAAAAAATCGGTTTGAGTCACTGTTTATAGCCTTTCAGTTAGTAAAATTTTGTTTTATAGCACAAAGAAGTTAGTAAAAAATCGGTTTATAAATTCGTTTAGTTTGCCTATTAAAGCAAAAATCAGTCACTTACCCGCCTTTTAAAGTTGCCGTAAACGCTTTTTACAGCAAAATCACCCCAAATATGCCGTTTTATGAAAGGTTAGTTAAACTCTGATCTGTAAATTCACTCAGGTAGTTAAATAGTGATCCAAAATAATTTGGCAAGGCCGTGTTGAACTTTGGTTGGTGAATTTGCAGCAGTATGTTTGGTTTTTAGGCAAGGCGGAGCTTATGTAGTGTGGTTACTCCCCATTAATAGGCGATAACGTAGCATAAATACCAAACAGGCGCTGCCCTTTGGGTTCTTTCTAGGGACGATAAACTCTTTGTTGCTCGGTTTTTACTTAGCCCACTAGGTTACAAACCTCGCGCCGCGATTTAATCGCCCCTAGATTGAACAAATTTCAATCCACAAAGATCAATACGCCCTAGTTAAAGTCTGATCTGTAATTATGCTTCAATGTTCTAACTTTATTTAAAGCAATAAAAAAGGGCCTATTGGCCCTTGAGTAACACTATCTAGTTAGGAATTAAAACTGGTTCATGGTGTTATCTTCACCACCGGCTTTTAGCGCATTATCACCAGAGAAGTATTCTTTGTGCGTATCGCCCATGTTAGACCCTGCTAAATCTTGGTGCTTAACCGATGCTTGCTCACGGCGAATTTCTTGGCGTTGTACGTCACGTACATAAGCCAGCATACCCATATCGCCAAAGTAACCTTCTGATAAAATATCAGTGCTTAGCGCAGCTGTATGGTATGTCGGCAAGGTTATTAAGTGATGGAAAATACCGGCTTCACGTGCGCCATCGCGCTGGAAGTTTTGCACTAGTAAATCGGCTGCTTGCGCAAGCTCTGTTGCATCCATTTCTGGTGCCATAAGGCCTTTATTATCGCCAAGACTTGGGTAAGCACTAAGGTCACGGCCTGCCTCTTCCCACTCTTGATACACTTGCTCACGAAACTTAAGCGTCCAGTTAAACGAAGGCGAGTTGTTGTATACCAGTTTTGCATTTGGCACGTGTTCTTTTACACGATTTACCAGTTCTGCAATTTGTTTAACATGTGGTTTTTCTGTTTCAATCCACAGTAAATCAGCGCCCGACTGCAAGCTAGTAATACAATCTAGTACTACACGATCTTTTTCCGTGCCTTCACGGAATTGGAATAAACCGTTATCTAGACGAGTTGGTTTACATAACTGGCCATTAATTTTCATTGCCGTGTCGCCTTCATTTAAGTCATCAACACCGTTAATTGGCGTGGTTTCTAAAAATGCATTGTATTGGCTTGCTAAGTCACCTGGCGTTTGCGAAACAGGTACCTTTTGCGTAAGGCTGGCACCCAATGAATCTGTACGTGCCACAATAATACCGTTATCAATACCTAGCTCTAAAAAGGCGTAACGTACTGCGTTAATTTTTGCTAAAAAGTCTTCGTGTGGAACGGTCACTTTACCCGCTTGGTGACCACATTGTTTAGCGTCAGATACTTGGTTTTCTATTTGAATGGCACACGCACCGGCTTCAATCATTTTTTTAGCCAGTAAGTAAGTTGCTTCTTCGTTACCAAAACCTGCGTCAATATCAGCAATAATTGGCACAACATGGGTTTCAAAGTTGTCTATTTTATCAATAACAGCTTGAACATCGCCTCCGTTCGCTTTTGCTTCATCTAGGTCGTTAAACAAGTGATCGAGTTCACGTGCATCTGCTTGCTTTAAAAATGTGTAAATTTCTTCAATTAATGCAGGTACCGATGTTTTTTCGTGCATGCTTTGATCTGGCAGCGGACCAAATGCAGAGCGAAGCGCTGCAACCATCCAGCCACTTAAGTATACATAGCTGCGTTTAGTTGTTTTTTGATGGCGCTTAATAGCCATCATCATTTGTTGTGCTGTAAAACCATGCCAACAGCCTAAAGATTGTGTGTACTGGCTTGTATCTGCGTCATATGCTGCCATATCTTCACGCATTACGTCTGCTGTGTATTGTGCAATTTCAATCCCAGTACGGAAACGGTTTTGCAAGCGCATGCGGCTTGCATATTCAGGGTTGATTGCGTGCCATGCGCTACCTTGAGATTGGCAAAGAGTTGAGAGTGTGTCTGTTTCGCGTTGATATGTTGTCATAATAAAATCCTTCGAACGGGTGTGTAAATAATTTTAGTGTTGTGAGAGTGGCTACGTTACTCATGCTCCGTAGCGCTTAAATCAACATTAGGCTCATTTTTTAGATTTAGTAAATTTATAGTTGTTATTACGGCTATATATTTTATGAATGGCTAAAAAGCACTCAACATTGCTTTTTTGCGTTATTGTTGCCTTAACGCACAAGCGCACAACAACATCGCGACCGTTTAAGGAGGGCAATTATGTCCCACACTCTCACACACTCAGGACTCAGCGTAGACACACAACTCGCTGATTTTGTTAAAAGCCAATTACTCCCTGGCACTCACTTAAGTGAGCTGCAATTTTGGCAAAGCTTTGCACATATCGTCCAAACGCTTACTCCTATAAATAAGGCACTGCTTGAAAAGCGAGAGCTGCTTCAACAGCAAATAGATGACTATCATCTAGCTAATAAAACGTGGAATAGCGCCAAGTACCATGCCTTTTTACAAGATATTGGCTACTTGGTAAAAGAGCCTGCCAACTTTACAATTGAAACCCAAAATGTAGAGCCTGAAGTGGCCCTTACAGCAGGCCCTCAATTGGTTGTGCCTGTAAGTAACGCACGCTTTGCACTTAATGCCGCTAACGCGCGTTGGGGCTCGTTATACGACGCTTTATACGGTACTGATGTACTAAGCGAAGATGACGGGGCTGAAAAAGGTAATACCTACAACCCTGTTCGTGGCTTTAAGGTCATGGCCTACGCTCGCCAGTTTTTAGATAAAGCATTGCCGTTGACTAATGGCTCGCATATAGAAAGCACGAATTACTCAGTAGTAGATGGCGCACTTTTAATTACCTTGCGTGATAGCTCTCAAACCACATTAGCTGACCCATCTCAGCTTATTGGCTATCAAGGAGAAGCGCAAAATCCAACTGTAGTGTTATTAAAAAACAATGGCTTACATATAGAGCTGCATATCGATCACCACCACATTATTGGCCAAGCTGATAAAGCAGGATTAAAAGATGTAGTGCTAGAGGCCGCGCTTACCACCATTATGGATTGTGAAGATTCAGTAGCTGCGGTAGATGCAGAAGATAAAGTACAAGTTTATAAAAATTGGCTTGGGTTGATGCAAGGTAACTTAGTTGAATCGTTTAAAAAAGGCGATAAAACTGTAGAGCGTACTCTGCAAAGTGATAAAACATACACCGCACTTGATGGTGGCACAGTTACTTTAAAAGGCCGTAGCATGATGTTTGTAAGAAACGTTGGCCATTTAATGACGAACCCTGCTATTACTGATGTGTACAATCAACCGGTATTTGAAGGCATTATGGATGCGATGTTTACTGCTACTGCTGCCCTGCACGACCTAAATAAAAAAACAGGTATAAAAAATTCAAGCGCGCAAAGTATTAATATAGTTAAACCAAAAATGCATGGCCCTGAAGAGGTAGCATTTACTAACACTTTATTTAGTTTAGTAGAGGAAGCGCTAAGCTTACCTAAAAACACGCTTAAAATGGGTATTATGGATGAAGAACGCCGCACTTCTGTAAACCTAAAAGCCTGTATTTGTGCAGCCAAAGAGCGTGTTGTATTTATAAATACTGGATTTTTAGACCGCACAGGCGATGAAATTCATACCTCTATGCAAGCGGGCGTTGTACTTCCAAAAGCACAGATTAAACAGCAACCATGGATACAAGCTTACGAGGATCGCAATGTCGATATTGGCCTTGCTTGTGGCTTGAGTCATAAAGCACAAATAGGTAAAGGCATGTGGCCAATGCCAGATAAAATGGCATTAATGATGGAGCAAAAACAAGCTCACCCTAAATCAGGCGCTAATACAGCATGGGTGCCCTCCCCTACAGCTGCTACCCTGCATGCAATGCATTATCACGATATAAACGTATTTAATGAGCAGCAAAGCATAGCTAAACGTACTATTGCTAGCCTTAATAACCTACTTACACCGCCGCTAATGGCAGACCCTAAAACGCTTTCAAAAGAAGATATTCAAAGTGAGCTAGAAAACAACGCACAAGGTATTTTAGGTTACGTTGTACGTTGGATTGATCAAGGCGTAGGCTGTTCAAAAGTACCTGACATTAACCATATTGGGCTAATGGAAGACAGAGCAACACTGCGTATTTCAAGCCAGCATATGGCTAATTGGTTGCTAAATGGCGTGTGCTCACAGGCGCAAATAAAATCAACCATGGCTAAAATGGCCAAAGTGGTTGATGGTCAAAACGAGCATGACACTGCCTATACACCCATGGCAACAGACGAAGAAACCCTTAATAACAGCATTGCGTTTCAAGCCGCTACTGCATTAGTTTTAGAAGGCGTAACACAGCCTAGTGGTTACACTGAACCATTACTGCATAGCTACCGTATTAAATACAAAGCACAACATTGTTAATCACTCCAAATTTTTAACACGTGCTTGAATTGTTTTTTGAGTCAAACCAGCCTTCGGGCTGGTTTTTTATCGCCTAGAATTAAAATAGCAGCGCTTTTATGGCATTTTAAAAATATATATATTCAAATAAGTATAATACATATGAATATCTAACATTTATTCAAACGTAAAAAAGCGCGTTTTGCATACACAAAACACGCTTTTTAAAGCTTTTAACCGTTTACGTTTAATTTTTTACAATGGCATTGTGATAAATATTTTGTACATCGTCACAATCTTCAAGCATATTTATAAACTTATCGAAGTTAGCGATAACTTCTTCGTCTTCAATTTCAATATTAACTTGAGGAATAAACGTAATTTCATCTACTTCAAAGTTAATGCCTTCAAATGCGTCTTCAAGGGCTGTTTTAGCTTTAAAGTATTCTGTTGGCGGTGCAAATACCGATATTTTACCGTCCTCGGCTTCAACGTCGGTTACATCAACATCAGCCATCATTAATGCTTCTAATACGACCTCATCGTCATCGCCTGCAAAGCCAAGTACCGCATAATGATCAAACATATGCGCTACACAGCCAGGAGTACCAATTTTTGAGTCTGTTTTAGTAAATGGCAAACGTACATCTTTGATAGTACGGTTCGGATTATCGGTCAAACAGTCAACAATAACCATGCAATTACCAGGGCCATAGCCTTCGTAACGGGCAACTGAATAGTCTTCCCCTGCTCCACCGGCTGCTTTCTCAATTGCTTTTTCAATAACGTGTGCGGGAACTTGGTCTTTTTTAGCTTTTTCGATTAGGCGGCGTAATGTTTGATTTACTTCGGGATCGGGTTCACCACTTTTTGCTGCAACGTAAATCTCTTTACCATACCTTGAGTTTATTTTCGTTTTAGCATTAGCCGTTTTGATCATAGAACTTTGACGAACTACAAATGCTCTGCCCATTTTGTGCCTCTAATGAATACGTTACGTTTTGCAGTATTTTACCAATTCAAAACGTATTGGGCTAGTTTTGTAATTTAAATAGTGTACTACTTATTACTAATTAAATTAAGTAACACGCTATTTAACATAACTCTAATTTTCTGAGTAATTATCAATTAATCCAACTAGCTCATAAAAGTCATGTAAAACGTAGTCAGCTTGATCTGCATAACCAGGAGTCACATCAGGAGCATATAAACAAGCACGCATATCTGCGTTGTGTGCAGCTTGTATGTCATATAAGTAATCACCAACGTAGAGCAAATTAGCAGAACTAATATCCCAAAGCGTAGCAATTGCATTTAATGCACTTGGATCTGGTTTTGCGGGTGCGTCGCTTCGCGTTAAAACCGTGCTGATAGGTAATGGATTATTCTGAAGTTTTATTGATGCTGCTTTATCAAAGTTTCGAGTAACTATAGCCATTGGAATTTTTTTAGCTTTTAACTGTGCAATAGCTTCGCTAACACCTGGTAATAACGTGGCATGTTGAGCATCGAGTAACTCATGCTGATGCACAATATTCATAGCTTCTTCACGCATGTAAGGTGATGGGAGTTGCGCTATAAAATCGAGTAAGTCCTGCTCACAAGGACAGCCTATTTGTGCTTTTATAAGCGAAAAATCTAATTCAGACGATACCAATGTGCCATCTAAATCAAAAATAACACCATGAATAGCCTCTACCTGAGTCGTCATATCATTCCTTGGGTGTAATAATAATTTACTAAACGTACTTTAAACATAAAATGCTCTACTACTTATGCCCAAATTATGGGGAAATAACATCAACTATATTTAAATTAATAATGCGTAAACACATCAATCAACTGATAATAAAGAAAAAATAAAAACTTAGTAATTACCTTTAGATTGCGCGAAACAAGGTAAATATACAATACAAGTTGATTAATTTTACGGTACTTTACATAGTACAGATCAATTATGAATGTATCTTAAACAAAAGAAGAGAATACGCGCACATTAATTACAGTGCGCGTAGATTGGGAAAGGTTTATTCAAATAATAATTAATTTTGCTCGAAGCGGGCTTCAAGCCATGTATCATCTTGGGCAAAGTTTAAGGTTTTAATCCTACCTTTCCCCTCAACATTAACCATATTCACCTGAGTTGGCCATAAATCACGCAGTGCACCATTACTCATTTTAATCCCTTCAATCCCTTTTGGTATAGGTGCTTCTTGGTAAACCCAAAAAAACTTTCCATCAACTTGTGCACCTACAAAGCTAAGCGGTATAGATTCACCACTTAGTGTTTGTAGCGCAACGTGCGATTCAACATACTTAGCAAAACGTTGTTGATCGGTTTTATTACTAATAATATCGATTTTGCCTTCAAATAATGTTCCTACGGCATGTTCGGTATCATGTAAATAAAAGCGATGCATTAACTCAACATTATGCGTTCGTTTATTAAAAAGCACGGTTGTAACTGACGACTTTAGTTGATGCGCCATACTTGGCGCAGCAACTAAAAGGCAAACAATAATAAGCAAAAAGCGCATTATTGCTGCTCCTCACCGTCATCCTTTTCGTCTTTCTTCTCATCAGTTTTAAGCTCAGTTTTAATATCTTGCATGATATCGCGACTTACTTTAGCTTTACTCTTTTCCTTTTTAAACACTTCAATACGTGAAGGAATAATACGACGAGGGTAGTTATTGTTTTCAACATCTACGTCAGCTGTTTCCCAGCCTGGATCGACAGTAACTGATACAAGCGGTTTGTTTTTATCGGTAACAATCAGCTTTTGAACGTTCTTATAATTACGACGCCAAATTTCAGCAGGAATATAGCGCTCTTCTTTAGTGCCATCTTCATATGTTAGTTCTAATAAAATAGGCATTACCAAACCACCAAGGTTTGAAAATTCCATAACGTAATAGTTTTTATCTTCTTCTAAAGCACGCTCAAGCGTTTTACGCTCCCACGGCTCTAAGCCTTTTAAAAACTTATTGTACGAGTTACGTTCTTTATTGGTTACAGTAAAACGGTCGTTTTCGTCATAAAAATCGGTAACATCAGAGTTTTTCTCAACCCATGTTTTTTTACCTTCGGCGCGGTTACGCTCAACAAATAATGAAGTAGGTTTGTCTGCTTCAATATCACGTAAACGGCTGTAATCAATATCAGGGTTTTTAGTGTTTAAACGTAGTTGATATACTTTATCTAAAGAGATATCTACATGGTCTGTGGTGTAAAACCAGCCACGCCAAAACCAATCTAAATCAACACCAGAGGCTTCTTCCATTGTACGGAAAAAATCAGCTGGAGTAGGGCGCTTGTATTTCCAGCGCTGAGCATACTCTTTAAATGCAAAGTCGAATAAGTCACGACCTAAAATTACTTCACGTAAAATATTAAGGGCTGCTGCAGGTTTAGTATAAGCATTAGGACCTAAGCGTAATACACTGTCTGACTGAGTCATAACAGGTACTTGGTTTTGTGACTTCATGTAGCTCACTATATCGCGAGGCTCAACACCCCAAGGAATAGTAGGATCCCATTCACGACCAGCAACACCATCTAAAAAGCTGTTTAAGCCTTCATCCATCCACGTCCATTGGCGCTCATCTGAGTTAACAATCATTGGAAAGTAAATATGACCCACTTCATGAATAACTACGCCAAGTAAAAAGCGCTTTTCAGCTTGAGAATAAGTACGTGTACCATCATCTTGTAACTTAGTACGTGGACCGTTAAAGGTGATCATTGGGTATTCCATACCACCAACGGGGCCATTAACCGACTGTGCAGTTGGGTACGGGTAATCAAAAGAATACTTAGAGTACACTTCCATTGTGTGTACAACCGCTTCAGTTGAGTACTTTTTCCATAAGTCACCACCTTCTTTAGGGAAGAACGACATTGCCATAACTAAAGGCTGAACGTCACCACCTTGTTGATAACCTTTTGCATCCCACATAAACTTACGAGAAGACGCCCAAGCAAAGTCGCGTACGTTTTGCGCTTTAAAGTGCCACGTTTTAGTTTTGTCGGTGCCTTCTTTTTCGTTTTCTAGCGCTTCTTCTGCATTAACAATAAACACAGGACGCTTAGATGTTTCAGCTTGCTTTAAACGTTTGCGCTGAGTACTTGTTAGTACTTTGCTCGCGTTATCAAGCTTACCTGTTGCCGATACAATGTGATCTGCAGGAACGGTAATTTCTACATCGTAATCACCAAACTCAAGCGTAAATTCACCAGAACCCAAAAATGGTTTGTTTGTCCATGCTTCATAATCGGTATAAGCGGCTAAGCGAGGAAACCACTGAGCAATTAAGAATATGTCGTTGCCGTCTTCTTCAAAATGCTCGTAACCAGAACGTGCACCTACAGCATCTTCTTCAACAATGTTGAAGGCGAAGTTCATGCTAAATTCTACTTCTTTACCTGGTTTTAATGGCTCGTTTAAATCAACGCGCATTAAAGTATCAACAACAGTTACGCGCAGCTCTTTGCCGTCTTCGTCTTTAACACCACTAATAGTGTAACCAAGTTCGTTGTCGCTCATAAATTGCTGACGACGTAGCTCACCTAAACTTAATTTAGCTGGCTTTTGAGCTGGTAAGCTTTCTAAAGTGCTTTTAAATGTTTTTGTTGTTTCGGCAATAGAGTCACTTTTAAAAATATTTTGATCTAGCTGTAACCATAAATATTTAAGCGTATGTGGTGAGTTATTTTTATATTCAATACTTTGGCTACCCGTAATACGGTGCTTTTTTTCATCTAGCTTTACATCAATATCGTAATTAACACGTTGCTGCCAGTATTTTTCTCCTGGTTCGCCAGCCGCACTACGGTAAACATTTGGTGTTGGCAGAGCTTCGTCTAATTGACGAAACTTATCAACATAAGAACCTTTTGTTTGCTCAACTGAAGACGCCATAACAACACTCGACATTGCCAGTGGCAATACAAAAGCGCTCAGCGTAAGACCTATTTTTTTCATTGTTAGTCCTGATAAATTTTAGTAAGGGTACTTTGACAAAATAACAGCTTAGCTTCAATAAATTAGCGATAAAGTGCAGCTTTTATAAGGTGGTATTCACTAACGTTTTACAGCTTTTTATTATGTATAAAACTATGACTAAAATAAACGGGAGCAAAACTGTAAAGGGGGTTTACAAAAAACACAATTACTTAGTATTAAAACAGGAACAAACAACTCAATTTATAGAGTTCATCCCTAATTCATTACAACAAACTACAGTGTAGGTATATTTGTTAACTTACATTAACTTCAAATTACATTAGTAAAAACGGAGACTGCTATGAAATTTTATATTGTTAAAAAAGATCAGCAGCTCGAAGCTATTCCAGCTGAAGAAGAATTGCTTGAAAGTTACCAAAATAATAACTACAAATACGTAAATATAGTGTCGGCATGTAACAAACAGGATGCGTTAAAACGACTCCCATCCATACAAAAAAGTAATAAGAAACGCATTATTATTGGCGTAAATATTGCTGCAATCTCAATAATATTGGCTATTTATACGATAAATTAAAAATAGTTAATATTTTTATTGATCTTTAATGCTGTTTGTATTTAAAATCGCCCACCCTTTTATTTGAGGCAAATAAATTCGTCACATTTATCCTCAAATAAATATAGATTAGTAGCAATAAATGCGGTGGACTCATGGATTTTTATATCCTAAAAAAACAACAAGAACTAATTGCTATCCCGGCAAATGAGAACAACTGTAAACAGTATCTCGATTCTGGTTATTTTTACATTGATAAAGTAGCAGCATGTAACGAAGTTAATGCTTTAAAAGTGCTACAAACTAAGCAAACTAAAACACTAAAGTACCCACTAATTATGGCATTGCTAGCATTACCGATTATTTTTGTAGGCTGGTATAGTTTAACCTAATCTTAAAATGGTCCTTAGGCTTGCATCTTTAATTACCTTGGGTATATTGGCGCTCTTACTGGTTTTTTAAGAGCGCGACATGAAAGTCCTCCACACCTCAGATTGGCACCTTGGCCAACAATTTTATGAACACGACCGCCGTGTTGAACACCAAGCCTTTTTTACATGGTTATTAGCCACTCTTGTTGAACAACAAATAGACTTACTTTTAGTTGCTGGCGATATTTATCATACCGCAACTCCAAGCGCTAGCGCCGAAAATCAGCTTTACCAATTTATTAAAGACGCCAAAAAGGCATGCCCACAATTACACATAGTCATTATTGCGGGTAATCACGACTCTGCGAATCGTATTTTGGCAGCTCAGCCATTACTAGCGCAATTTGATACACACGTAGTAGGGCGCTTTGATGTCGCAACACCCGATGAAACGGTTATTACCATAAATACCAATGGTAAACGCGCTGTAATCGTCGCTATGCCATTTTTACGTGCAAGCGATGTAAGTTTACTTAGCCAAACTGAAAGCGGTCCTAGTTATTCTCAAGGCGTTGCAAAAGCTTACGAGCGTGCACTAGAACACGCTACTAATATAAACGAGCAAAACTCACCATTAATAGTTATGGGGCATTTACACGCAAAAGGCGGGGATATCTCAAGTGATTCTGAGCGTAACTTAGTAATAGGTGGTGAGGAGTCTATTTCAGCCAATGTATTTGGTAAACAAGCCAACTATGTTGCCCTTGGGCATTTACACAAAGCGCAACAAGTCGCTAAAAGCGATATTATTCGCTACAGCGGCACACCTATACCTATGTCGTTTTCAGAGCGTAACTACACGCACCAAGTAAATGTTGTTGAGTTTATTATTGATGAAAAACAACACATTAGTACAACTGTAAACCCCCTTTACATTCCGCGCTCTGCCGATGTAATTATTTTACCAAAAGGGGAGTGTGTACCATTAAACGAACTATGCGAGCAAATTAAAGCGCTCGACACCGCACAAAATACAATAGCGCCTTATTTACGTGTAAAGCTTAAATCAAGCGATACCGACACCACCTTCAGAGAACAAATAGAACAAGCACTTGAAGGCAAGCATATTAAATTTTGTGGTATTGAACGTGTACGTGAACAATCAGCGCAAAATGACGACAACACCGTATTTGAAGATTTAAGCGAAGTTGAAATGCTCAACCCACTAAACCTATTAGAACAAGCATTCGCAAACGATAAAGACATGGCAGGGCAAAGTGTACCCGATGAGCTAAAAGCACTTTTAAGTGACGTGATAAACGAGCTTACGGAGCAAGAGCAACTATGAAAATAACCGCAGTTCGTATTCATAATTTAGCCTCAATAGTTGACGCTGAAATAGATTTTACTAAAGCCCCATTAAAAGACGCTGGTCTATTTGCCATCACAGGCGATACTGGCGCTGGTAAAAGTACCTTTTTAGATGCCATTTGTTTAGCCCTTTATACAAAAACAGCGAGGCTGCGCGGTGATAAAGGTAACTTAATTGAGTTTAACGGCGACAGCATTAAACTCAATGATGCGCGAAACTTGCTACGCAGAGGTACATGGGAAGGGTACGCCGAGGTCGACTTTTTAGGACAAGATAAACAGCTTTATCGTGCACGCTATACAATTTCACGAACCCATAAAAAAGTAACAGGTAAACTTAAAGTAGCAGAGCACACATTAGTTACCCTGCCAGACAAAACTTTAATAGCTGACAAAAGCCACACAATAAAAGAAGTTGAGAGCAAAATAGGGCTTAACTTTGAGCAGTTCTCCCGTGCCGTACTTTTAGCACAACATGAGTTTGCTGCATTTTTAAAAGCCACTGGCGATGAGCGAGCGCAGCTTTTAGAGTGTTTAACAGGCACCGATAAATTTAGCCGTATTGGCGTGCGTATTTTTGAGCGCCATAAAGAGCAAGTAGCAAAGCTTGAAGCGCTTAAAGCAGGCCTTGAAAGCTATACCTTATTAACGAGCGAAGAACTTGAGCTACAACAAACCAAGTTAACCGATTTAAAAGCGCAAACCGAACACACTAAAAAAGAGCTATCCAAAACCGAAAAAGCACTTAACTGGTATCAGCAAGCTACAGTGCTTGAGCAAAACTTACTGCAAGCACAGCAAACCCAGCAACAAGCAAGCTCAGCGCTTGAAAGTATCGTTGAGCAAAGCGAGCAGGCAAAACAAGCTAAACAAGCGCTTGAAATAAAAGATAACCGCAGCCGTTTTAATTTGTTAACCGATCAAAATACGGCGTTGGTTCAGCAAATAACATCACTTAAAAGTGTTGATCATTTAGCGGTAATTAACGAGCGTAATACCGCGCTTGCTAAGCATACCGAGCTACTTAATAACGCCAATGAGCAAAAACAAAATGCAGCGCCTATTATAGCTAAAGCGAGAGAGCTCGACAACAGCATTGCTTTGCAAACTCAAGCTGTAAAAGGCACAGAGTCGCAAATAACCAAAGAGCAATCTCAATTAGATGAGTTCACACAGCAGCTTAAACAAAGCAATAACGAACTTGAACTTGCTAATACCGACTCAACTAAAGGCCAGCAATGGCTTAATGAGCATGCACAGCTGCATGTTTTAGCAAAAGACTGGAGCTACTATCAGCAAAGCTTCAATACCTACTTAAATGCACAGCAGCAATTAACCGCAAACGCTGCGCAAAGCCAAACTCTTAATAGCGAGCTTGCAGGTCAGAACGATCTTTTAAATGCGCAAAATAATAAAGTGCAGCAGTGCGAGGTGGCACTTAGTGGTGAGCAATCAACTTTACAGGCATTAAATACTCAGCTTAATGAATTTAATGCAGAGCACTGCGACGCGCAGTTAAAAAGTATTGATTACTTAAAAGAGCAGCGCGAGCGTTACGGGCAATTTAACGCAGAACTAAAACAAAGCACTCAACGCCAACAAGTACTTAATCAGCAGTTAAATGAAAGCCAGCAAGCCCATACTTTACTTAATCAGCATTTAATAACCAGCGAGCAAGCGCTTAAAGGTAGCGAGTACGCACTTAACCAAGCGCGCTTAAGAGCCAGCGAAAACGTAGAACATTTACGCACTGAGCTTCGCCCTAATGAGCCTTGTTTAGTGTGCGGTGCAACTGAGCACCCGTATGCGGTAAATCAAAATCAGCAATTAAATAACTTAATTACTGATTTTGAAAATGCTTTTAATATAGCTAAAAAGCAATTTGACCATGCACAAAGCGAGCTGCATAAGCATCAAACTCAACATGCCGTATTAACTGCTGAACACGGACAACTTGAGCAAATAATACAAACAGCAAAAGCCAAACAGCTCGACATTAAAAATACCATGCAAGGCGCACGCACAGAGCTTAACGACTTAACGCCTGAACAGCTTGAAGTAACTTATAAGCAATTAAACGATCAGAAAGCGCAATACTTTGAGCAACAAAAACGTCAACGTACACTGCAAACTAAAGTAAATGAGCTACAAGCAGCACTTAAAGCAGAGCAGCAAGTACAGCAGCAGTTGAGTAATAAACACCTTGAGCTTACACACCAGCAAAACCAGTTAACGAGTAAGCATAGCGAGCTAAGTGCGCAAATTAACGAGCTGGGTACAACGCTCAATAATCAATTTGAAAACAGTGATTTTTGGCAGCAATTACAAGCCAATACGCTTGAACTTACCGAGCTGAACAAGCAGGTTACGCAGTATCAGCAAACTCAAACGCAACTTGAGCAAAGCCAAAAGCGCCAAGACACAGCTAATGAGCAAATAAAGCAGCTTACCCCGCTTGTTAGTAAAAGCGAGCAATCGTTAAAAGCACTTAATGAAGAGTTTGTAAAAGCTAAAGAGCTATTAGACGCTGTACAAAGTGAGCGCTCAGCTTTATTTAATAATCAGCAAATAAGCGCAGACGACTACCAAGCAAAACTCACAAGTGAGCAAGAGCAAAAACAATCGCAGGTTCAAGCGAGCCAAAAAGCCTATGACGACGCGATAAAACAACGAGATGAGCACGCTATAACGCTTAAAAATGTGGAGCAACGCTTACTTGAAAACAGCCAAGAACTAGCAACACTTGAGGCACGTTATAACCAATGGTTTGCTGACTTTAAAGCGCAATATAGCAATGCAACGCACGAACAGGTCAAAATTTTACTAACGCTTAGTAGCGAGACTATTAAAGCGCATTTAAATCAACACGAGCAGTTAACTCAAGCGTTAACAGATGCAAATGCCGCATTAAAACAGCAGCAACTTACGCTTGAAAAACACAACATTAGCGATAAACCAACTCAAAGTGCAGAGGCTTTAAGTACGCAATTAAGCAGCTTAAACGAGCAACAAACACAGCTGCAAAATTCATTACTAGCAACTAATACCGCTATTGAGCAACACAACCAAAATGCAAAGGCGCTTGAAGGCAAGCAAGCTGAGTTAACTACGCTTAAAACACAGGTTGAACAATGGCACTTGCTTAATAAAGTATTGGGTGATGCAACGGGTAAAACCATGCGTAACTTAGCACAAACACAAACGTTAAAAATATTACTGCACTATGCCAACAGCCATTTAAAAACACTCAACAAACGCTACGAATTAACCGCCATAGCGCAAACGCTCGACATTGCAATTATCGACCGCGACATGGCCGACGAGCAACGCTCTGTTAATACACTCTCGGGCGGCGAGTCATTTTTAGTATCGCTAGCACTTGCACTTGGTTTAGCATCGCTTTCGTCTAACAAAGTACAAATCAATTCTTTGTTTATTGACGAAGGGTTTGGTACGTTAGACAGCGAAACCCTAAGCATTGCAATGGACGCTTTGGATTCTTTGCAAGCACAAGGCAGAAAAGTAGGCGTTATATCGCACGTAACACAAATGAGCGAGCGTGTAGCCACTCAAGTGCATGTAGCCAAAAAGCCAGGTGGATATTCCACAGTTGAAGTTTTATAAGCAACATTACTGAAAACAAGGAGATACAATGCCAACGTTTACAGGCGAGCAAGCAACACAATACGATAGCCGTATAACCCGTTTAGTTCCTGGTTATGAATTATTACATCAGCTCACTAATGCGCAACTACAAGCAACGCTAAGCGATAATGCACATATTTTGGTAGTAGGGGCAGGCATAGGCAAAGAAGTACTTGCACTGGCTGCACTAAACCCTACGTGGCAATTTACTGCGCAAGATACATCAGCCGATATGCTTGCTATCGCACAGCAGCAATTTGATGAGCAAGGCATAACAAGCCGCGTAGATGTACATAATGGCCCCGTTGATAAGTTATCGGTTAAAGCCGATGCCGTTTTATGTTTACTAGTAATGCATTTTTTAGAAGATAACGGCGATAAAAAAGAGTTATTAAAAGCAATTAAAGGAAGCCTTAAAAAAGACGCAAACCTTTATATTGCAGATTTAATGCGCCCTGAAACTTCATTTGAGCGCGAAGCCCAGCTTACAACGTGCGCGCAATTGGGTTTAACCGAAACAGGTAAAACACAAACAGGGCATGACTTAGAAAATGAGTTTTACCCGCTTGATAGAATGCGCTTTAGCGAACTGCTAAACGAGTGCAAATTTGGCATTCCGAAGCTGTATTTTAAAGCCCTAGGTTTTAGCGGATATGTAGTTTAAGTTTTACAAGCTAAACAAGCACCCGCTATTTAGCACCAATAAAAACACCGAGTGAACAAACTCGGTGTTTTTATGTAAACCTCTCTACACCACGCTTTTATTTTATACGTAGGTCGGTTAAGCGAAGCGCCACCCGACGCTCTAATATCCACATCACTCAGATCATTGCTGTGCCAGCAATCCTAACCAATCTCTCCAAGTGCTTTAATTGCAGCTTGTGCTTTATCTGTTTGTACAAAAATATGATCGTGATAAAACGCAGCAACCACATTAGCGCTAATGCCATGCTCAGTCAGCTTTGCAGATACCGCAGCAGTTAGCCCAACGGCCTCTAAGCTTGAATGTACGTTAAGGGTAATTAAATTATATTTACCCTCGTAAGTAATACCTGCTTTATCGGCGGTTTCAGCTTTTAAAATAAGGGTTAGCCCTTCCTCTTCAATATAAGTGGCAAGTGGCTCTAAATGAACATAATCAGCCAATTTCCCTGCTAAGCAACAAAAAATATACTCGCCTTGCTTAAGCGCTGGCTGCATTGATTTTAATAATTCGTTTAACTCTAAAATTCCGGCCATGGTCGTTCCTTACAATGTGTTATTTAACCTGAACTCTGGTTAAGATATTTACTAACATATTAAATTATTTTGATATTTAAATTTATTTTCTCTAGCCAGAGATTTTCAGTGAAAGCAAGGCGAATTTACGCGTCAATAGCTGGCCTATTGCAAGTAAATTCAACGCAGTTAGCGCTGAAAATAGCTGCTTGAGATAGATTTATTATCCAGAGTTCAGGTTATTTAGTCATTTTTAGCTGCGCGACTAGCTCGCTTAATCTCGCAATTTTTATATTACTTAGCTGCCTGTAATCAAAATATGGGCACACAATAATGTTGTTACTGGTGTCTATTGCAAACTCGTCGTCGAGCCAATCAAATTGTGCATGCAACTTACCCTGTTGTAATAAGTTTTTAGCGTGCGTACGCCCAGCAATTATGTGTAGCTGGTTTTTATTGCTAGTAGCTTTATTTGCACACGTAATAGTAATGTTGGGCGCGCTAAATAGCAGGGCGGTTTTACTGTTTTTTTGCAGTAAATACTCATCGCGATATTGTTGCCAAGTAGGGGCTTGTTTGGCAAATGAGTAATGCTCGCTTGGCAGGGAAAATAGCACTTTTGCATACACGTTAAACACTTTGCGCCAACCATTACCACAGTGCTGGTTTATGGTATTTATTTGCTCATTTATAACCGGTTCTAGGCATTCGAGTGTTTCAAAAAACGGCATTGGCGGCGCTTTTTCTACGTATACCGCCACGCTAAATTGCGTATCACCTAAGCCAACTAATTGTGTGTTCAAACTAGTTAGCCTTGTTTTGCGCTAAAATACGGTCGAGGTTATTTGCAAAGTTTTGGCGATCGGTTTGGCTAAGTGGCGGCGGCCCACCACTCATTTCTACGCCACTTGAGCGCATGGTATCCATAAAGTCGCGCACGTTAAGTATTGAGCGGATATTCTCGGTGGTATAAAGCTCGCCACGTGGATTGAGCGCTTGCCCGCC
Source organism: Pseudoalteromonas sp. BSi20495 (assembly GCF_000241185.1). Classification (NCBI taxonomy): domain Bacteria; kingdom Pseudomonadati; phylum Pseudomonadota; class Gammaproteobacteria; order Alteromonadales; family Pseudoalteromonadaceae; genus Pseudoalteromonas; species Pseudoalteromonas sp. BSi20495. Next base: position 1,204 of record NZ_BADY01000181.1, on the reverse strand, counting down.
GTTATCAATTACTTCACTTGCTAGCGGAATATCGCCTGTAATAACTAAATCACCTTTTTCAACACGTTTTACTATTTCGTCGTCGGCTACATCAAATCCCGACGATACTTGAACGCGGCTTATGTATTTTGACGGCGGAATACGCATTGCGTGATTGGCCACTAAAATAGTCTCGATTTTCATACGCTCTGCAGCTCTAAAAAGTATTTCTTTTATAACAACAGGACACGCGTCTGCATCTACCCAAATTTTCATGCTATGGTCATTTTTATTGCTTTAGAATTAATATGATCCTATAGCAAATTTTTTTAATCGGCTAGCAAACTTTATATCCATCTATATTTAGATAATACGTACGATTTATGTAATTAAAAAAGGAGCTTACATGAAGGCTATTAAATACGGTTTACTTATTACAGGGTTATTTTTTCTTAGTGCCTGCACCAGCCCTCCGGAGGGAATAACACCCGTTAAAAACTTTGATATACAAAAATATAAAGGCAAGTGGTTTGAAATAGCGCGTCTTAATCACTCATTCGAAGAAGGTATGGAGCAAGTTACCGCGACTTATTCAATTAACGACGACGGCACAGTAAAGGTCCTTAACAAAGGGTATTTAACGGATGATAAAAAATGGGATGACGCCGAAGGCTTAGCCAAGTTTGTAGAGGGCACAGACACAGGGCATTTTAAAGTCTCGTTTTTTGGTCCATTTTATGGCGCTTACGTGATTTTTGAACTTGACCAACCCGATTATCAATATGCATTTATAACCAGTTACAACAAAGATTACTTGTGGTTTTTGTCGCGTACACCAACGGTTAGCAAAGAGCTTAAAGAACACTTTTTAACTAAAGCTAAAGAGTTGGGCTTTGCTACCGATGAAATAATTTGGGTTGAGCAATAAACAATGTAAAGCCCCTTTACAGTAGTCATAAAAGAGTCATCTAACAGTAAAGTAACTTAAATATATTATGGTTATATTGTGTGTACTTGCCATGAGACAGCAAGTATTGGAAACACTGAATATCCCCTATTGTTGGCAAGCTATATAGCTTGCCATTTTTTTGCCTAGGGCGTGTTGATCTTTGTGGATTGAAATCTGTTCAATCTAGGGGCGATTAAATCGCGGCGCGAGGTTTGTAACCTAGTGGGCTAAGTAAAAACCGAGCAACAAAGAGTTAATCGTCCCTAGAAAGAACCC
>NZ_BADY01000182.1:0-249 GCF_000241185.1 Pseudoalteromonas sp. BSi20495 | reverse complement strand
TATATTTAGATATGTAAAGCGAGGTATAAAACCTCACCTACAACAGCACAAACACCGAACCTGTAGGTGCGAATTTATTTCGCGCTCATGTAACGTGTTTTTAATATGTAAAAGCGAGGTATAAAACCTCACCTACAAAATTATATATCCAAGCTGTAGGTGCTATTTTACATCGCGCTTATGTAACGTGTTTTTAATATGCAAAAGCGAGGTGTAAAACCTCACCTACACACCTATATACACTCAAAC
>NZ_BADY01000183.1:0-5922 GCF_000241185.1 Pseudoalteromonas sp. BSi20495 | reverse complement strand
TGCCAAACCGTAGGTGCGAATTTACTTCGCGCTTAAAGCTTTTCTAAAACGTATTCTGCGCGGCTTACTGCAAATTCTTTATCTTGTTCTACAAACAAACCGGTTACTACCGAGTTATCAACAATCATTGCGTAACGTGAAGAACGTACACCGCCAAAGCCAGCGGTGTCTTTATCAAGGCCTAATGCCTTAGTAAAGCTTGCATCACCATCGGCAAGCATGGCAATTTCTTGTGCGTTTTGTGAATCGCCCCATGCTTTCATAACAAATGCATCGTTAACTGATACACAGTAAATAGCGTCAATACCTTTTGCTTTAATTTTATCAGCGAGGGTAATGAATTCTGGTAAATGAGCATTTGAACAGGTTGGTGTAAACGCGCCTGGCACAGCAAACAGCACAACTTTTTTACCTTCAAATAACTCACTGTTCGTCAATGTTTGCATGCCGTCGTTAGTTAATTGAGTAAGTGTTACAGCCGGTAACGTTTGGCCTTGTTCAATCATAATAAATCCTTAAAAAATATTGAAACGTAATGAATTTTTAGCTTATCGCTTAATGCGACTAACATACAGCTTTGTTTATTTTTTAAGGCCCAAGCTACCTTTTATTGTTTGCATTTGCTGCTGTAGCTGATTACGAATATCATCAACAAGTAAACTTGATTCACTCACTTGCCCTTTCATGCTTTGCATTGATTTACTAAAATTGTCGAGTAAGCTACTCTGCTGCTTTGCCAGTTCCATTGCCTCAAAAGCAACGCTGTTTGCACTTTGAGCATTGCTGGCTACCCCTTCGGAGTTTAGTTTTAGCTCTTGAGCATTTTGTGTTTGCGACTGTGCACCGTTGGCCAATGCTGATATTTGCGTAGACACCACTCGCGAGTTTTCAGTTAGCAAGCTTAGTTGATCGTTTATATCGCTAAGCGATCCTTGTGTTTGCCGCGCTAACTGCCTTACTTCATCAGCAACCACAGCAAAGCCACGTCCGTGCTCTCCTGCACGCGCTGATTCAATCGCTGCATTTAGGGCTAAAAGGTTAGTTTGATCGGCAATATTACGAATAACCTCAATAATTTTACCCACTCCATCAACACCTGTTAGTAACTCTTGTATGCTTTGCATTCCTTGCTCTACACGCACTTGCGTATCAGAGCTGGCATCTAACATATTTGCTGAAAAGCCCAAGCTTTGCTCCATTGCAGTAAATGTACTTTGTGCGTTATCGGCCACCTGTGCATTTATATCATTTACCTGCTCACCAATACGTTGAATATCGCTTAATAAGTTTTGATTTTGCTCTACTTGCCCATGGCTAAGCGATGCTTGTTGACTAATAGTGTATAAGTTTTCGCTCATTTGCTGCATAAAGCTGTTAACCACCTTTAGCATTTGTGCCCGCTCTTGCGCTTCAGTTCGCTGCCTATCGATGAGTTGATTAAAAAACTGCGCAATCTCACCAATCTCAGTTTTCGAATTTTTACTTTCAATACTCTTAAGCTCATTACTTTCAATTAAAAAAGCAAAGCCATCTCGCAATTGCCTAAGCGGGTTTAGTACTTGATTACGTTGTACAAAATAAACGCTCGCAGCCAATATAACCAACGTACCTATTGCAACACAAAATACCCAAAGTACTTGCTGCTTTAAATTATCTTGCTCCGCCTTTAGCGCCTGCTCTGCATTAATAACCGTATTTGAAAGTGCACTAATTTGTGAGCGTAACGCATTAGAGCCATTTTCTCGTAACTGAGTTTGCTCAAGAGTACTTGCTAAATCACGCGGATAACGATTAGGCCAACTGACAAGCTCTGACTTTATTTCGTCGCCAAGGTCCTCAGCTTCTTCATCAATAAATAGAGCGTCTTCGTCAACGGCACTCATAACACCTAAATTAGGAAGCTGCTCAATAGCTTGTGCTAATTTATTTAAATTTACGATGCTTTGTTGCAAGCTTTGTTCTGTGTTTTTATCGTACTGAACAATAAGTTGATAGGTAAATAAAGATAAATTAATTACTTCAGTGTAATAATCACTCGCCAGAGAGTAATACATTTGCACATGGTTATTTTGCTCCGGTGCTTTTTTAGCATAGCTAATTAATGTTGATGCTGAGCCTGCCATTTGCCTAAGCGCGTTATCAAGTAGTGCGGTTTCGTTACCCGAAAGCTTACCAAGTGCACGGTATTTGCCATTTATGTCATTGTTGAGGTTCGTTAATTGCTGTTCAAGCGTTGTGCTTAACTCACTTGGCAATATAGATAATTGATTAACTTTAACGTTGTTAATTAAAGTAGAGGCTTGATTTAAATATTGGTTGTCACCTTGGTCTAAGTAACGCCCTAAATAACCGGCTAAATCAACTAAAATAGTATTTTTGAGTTGGCTGTATGCGGTATTTTGCTGCTCTAACTTAAGTAAAGTTTGGCTTGCCCAAAATAAGGTAGAGCCTAATAAAATACTCGCCAAAGCCAATAATATAGCCAGTAAACGGGTAATAGATGACACGCGCATAAATCTTAGCTCCAATAGTGAATGCGCGCTTAGAGTATTAACTATTTATGACAGTTTTATGTAAACCATCTTTAAAGGCCGAGTTATACAACAATTTTTAATGTAACCAATACAAAAGAACTAATTTAAAGGGCGAGATAAAAATCGCTCCTAAAAATGATGAATTAAAAATTCACCTAAAATCGGGGTTAAAATTAGATTCCAGATTATTTATTTTAAATATAGAGGTCTGTTGAACTTTCAAGATTAAAATTTATTCTACCTAGAGGTGATTAAATCGCGACACTAGGTTTGTAACCTAGTGGTCTCGGTAACTGCTCCTGCGTTACACTACTGGTTTACATCTATATAAGAATAAGTAAAAACCGAGCAACAAAGAGTAAACCACCTTTAGGACAAACCCAAAAGGCAGTAAATTCAGCCTCAAAAAATAAACAGGCCTAGCTTAATCACTACCAAACAAATCTCGTGTATACACTTTGTCAGTAATATCACTAAGCTCTTTAACCATGCGGTTAGATACAACAACATCAGAGATGCGTTTAAATTCATTTAAATCTTTGATTACTCGAGAATGAAAAAATTCACTTTCTTGTAATACTGGTTCGTAAACTACAACCTCAATACCTTTGGCTTTAATGCGCTCCATAATGCCTTGAATGGCTGAAGCCCTAAAATTATCAGACCCTGCTTTCATAACTAAGCGGTAAACACCAACCACTTTAGGGCTACGTTTAATGATTGAATCAGCAATAAAGTCTTTTCGCGTTGTGTTGGCATCAACAATTGCACCTATTATATTATTAGGAACCGATGCATAATTTGCTCTAAGTTGTTTGGTGTCTTTTGGTAAACAGTAACCACCATATCCAAACGATGGGTTATTATAATAGTTACCTATACGTGGGTCTAAACTAACACCTTGTATAATTTGCTTACTATTCAAACCATGTGTTTCTGCGTAGCTATCTAACTCGTTAAAGTAAGCTACGCGCATTGCTAAGTAAGTGTTTGAAAATAATTTAATTGCTTCAGCTTCTGTAGAGTCAGTAAACAATACTTCAATATCTTTTTTTATAGCGCCTTGCTTAAGTAAGTTAGCAAACACACTTGCACGCTCACTTTGCTCACCCACTACAATGCGTGATGGATATAAATTATCGTGTAGTGCTCTACCTTCACGCAAAAATTCAGGCGAAAATATTAAATTACCAACACCTAACTTATCTTTAATACTATGAGTAAACCCTACAGGCACTGTAGACTTAATTATCATTACAGCAGTTTTATTGTGCGTCATTGCATCTTTAATCACAGCTTCTACTGAGCTTGTATTAAAGTAATTATTTTCGACATCGTAATCGGTAGGTGTTGCAATAATTATAAAATCTGCATTTTTGTAAGCGGCTACTTTATCGGTAGTCACTGTAAAATTTAAGTCATTACGTGTTAAAAAATCACTAATTTCAATATCAACAATAGGCGACTGCTTCTTCTTTAAAAGCGCTATTTTTTGCTCATCTATATCGAGCGCAACCACTTCATTATGTTGCGCTAATAACATAGCGTTAGAAAGGCCAACATAGCCCGTACCTACTACTGTAATTTTCATATAAACCCTTCGCGCCAATAAATAAACGAATGTTTCAAAATACGCTAAAAAAAACTAACGCAAGTTAAGAACTATCAAAATTATTTTTAGAGTTTAGTATAAAATTAAACAATAGGCTTAACGCAAAAAATTAGTGCCTCGAAATAGAATCATCAATTACATGATTATTTTTACCATCCATAAAAAGCACTAAGCCTAAAAAAATTATCATCGAACACTGTTTTGCCTGTATATAACTCTAAACCCCAATAGCCATCTTGCAACTGCTGGGTATAACGTGTTTCTAACTCAAAGCCTATGGTATACGGGATCTCTGGCAAGATGCCTGCATTATTCCTAATCTGGTCTAAACCATTTTCAATACGGCGAATAGTGGTATCAATACTTCTTGCTGCGCTATATTTCCATACCCAATTGATTGACTGGCTTTCAGCAGCTGGCTGGTGATTCAATCCACGTTCATTACCCGCCCAGTGACCTAAAACCTGGCCATCAATTGAGTTACCAAGTGAGTAAAGGTGGCTGTAATACCAACCTTCTTGCCATCGATTATTCTCAAGTCTTAGGCTATGGTTTTCGTTTAAGTAAGGTAAATATAAACCAAAATTATAAGCGTTATTCCGTCGTCCTCCTTGAGTATCTTCAGCTCCTATATCTCCGTAAAAACTAAACGGCACAGTAAAAAGTACACTTTTATAGTCGAAGATCACTGATGCTAGTTGGTCACCCACTTTATAATTAGGTCCAAACTTTTGAGTCTCTTAACTATTAACATTGTCATTATTACCGGGTAAAAAGAACGTTTCTGTAAAACTTTTTACACTAACAGAACGATCGCCATCACCAAATTGTAATAAACGATTAACGCCAAGAGTTAAACCAGAAAAAGGCGAAAACTTAAATATGCTGCTAAATTAGGTTTGCCTGGTACTTTTTTACCAAGGTCTTTACCTGAGTTAATAGCAGGGTCTGTTTTCATTTTCATATAAAACAAGTCGTAGCGTATACCAAAATCGGTAATGGGTTTTACATTACTAATACTTATTGAAGGGAGTGTTTTTGCATTGGTACTTAAAATCATTGCGCTATCGTTAAACGGTGAGTACCAATGCTCACGGTAACCTATGTCAACTTGCGCGTATTCGTTACCAAAATAAACAAAACTTTGAGTAGGTAGTAGGTTATCCTCGTTAGCAATACCAGCAACACTTACACCAAAGTGATTACCAAAATTAGCAAAACCACCGGCCTCTAGCTTTAAATACGTATCAACCTTTTGGCCGCGCTGGTTAGGGATTGATTTAGATTCATTACCATAAGCAAGCGTTGCTTTAGCATAAGTTACTGCATCTGATTGCTTGTAAAGAGCCAATTCATTAAATAACTTTTGATATAAGCTTGGGTAGCTATGCTCAATAGATTTTAATACCCTTAATACTTCAGACGTTTTATAAGGTTTACTCATCATATGGGCGTTATCGCCAACTACTAGCAACTTTTCAACTAGGTGCTCTAATTGAGGATTCTGTTTTAAAGGTAAATAAGCTGATACACCATTTGCTAGAACCTGAGAACTAAACATCAATCCTATTAATACGGGTAATTTTTTAGCATTTTTATTCCATTTATTGTTATGTTCTAGGTAATACGTACATAATAAAAAATCGCTGCTGAGTTAACAACAACGATTTGATTAATTAACATTTTAGTAGGTATTAGTTGATTTCACACTGATACAACTTAAATTTTTCAAAAGCGAGGTGTGAAACCTCACCTACACATACACCAACCCGTAGG
>NZ_BADY01000184.1:0-231 GCF_000241185.1 Pseudoalteromonas sp. BSi20495 | reverse complement strand
CAATTACCTAAATAACTATTCTGTTGGTCACTCAGTTTTCAATTGAGACTCTAATTTGTTTGCCTCACTACCTAGGTAGTTTGGCTGTTAGAACTCAATCTGTACGAGTGCCCACACAGATGATTGCTTTATATTGTTAAAGAACGTTTTGAGTCGCTTTAGCGTCTCAAGGGATGCGAATAATACACCCTTTATTTTTCGAGTCAACACTTAGTTTCAAACTTTCTTTTT
>NZ_BADY01000185.1:0-12954 GCF_000241185.1 Pseudoalteromonas sp. BSi20495 | reverse complement strand
GTTAGTACGTAGATATACGTATTAACGCCCAAATTTGCTTGGTGACAATAGCGTTTTGGACCCACCTGACCCCATGCCGAACTCAGTAGTGAAACGAAACAGCGCCGATGATAGTGTAGCATTTGCTATGTGAAAGTAGGACATTACCAGGCTTCAAATTGTAGAGAGCCCGAATCTAACGATTCGGGCTTTTTTACGTCTGCAGAAAAGTGAAATATGGGGGAGTAACGAACATTACATACTCGATTCTTCTCCAATTCATCTAAATGTACAAGTTGAGCGGAATAGCTCATTATTCCAGTACTAAAGTTAATAACCAAATTTAAAGGTTATTTAAAATAGTCCGTAAGCTTGGGTTTCTTCACTTTCGGATTCTTCTATTTGGGTTGGTTTAAATATCACGCTTGGATCAATTAACACACTGTGCTTTTGTGAAAGCTTGATTAATCCTCGCATCATATTTTTAGTTTGTGGGTCTAGATCAAAACCAACCTCAGTGAGCTTATCCAGTGGCCTTATGTCTTCTTTTTTATAGTCAATATTGTCTTCGACTTTATCTACTAATAAACCAACATGTGGATTTAATCCGTCTTTGGTGGTGAAAACAATAATAGGTTTATAGTCTAAGGTTATTTGCTCTTTAGCTGATTCAAATAAACGCTCAAGCTGAATTAGACTATTACGCTTAATTTTGTCGAGCAGAGCTGATACTTGTTTATGATCACTTTGATTATGGGCTGCTATGGCTGCCTTTGCTGTCTCTAGTAATGATTGGAAAGGCTCGTCAAGCCGAGAGATTGTTAATTTTAAATCTTCATTGTCGGTGTTGAATTCTTTGTAAAACAAAACAAAATCTTGTAGTTCGGCGTCATTATTTGAAATAGAAGCCGAGCTATTTAATACGTTACTTTGAAGGGTATTAAACCAGTTTAATAGTTTGTCTTGCCATATTCTTAGTTGCTTTAGTACATGCGTATTACTTTGTTCAGTTGAGATATTATTTAAAATAATACCTAAATCAAAAACAGGTGTTGGTATATCCATATAATCTTTAACACCAATAAAGCTTTTATTATTGTTTGGTAAAGTTGTTAGATTATTGTCAAAGCGCTCAGTTAATAAAATGTCGAGTATCTTTAGTGAAATTGTTTTGCAGCCCACTTTAAAGTTTATTAATTCCATGCCTTTATCTTAATTTACCTATTAATGCTTTAAGGATAGAACAAATTAAATAAATAGCTTAAAGATGGATAAAATTTAACAGAGATAGGGCAACTAGAAATTATTAGATAGTGCTAGTGAGGTTTTTTATGGCACGTTTAAATTGATTCTCAAGCTGTTTTTTTCCTAATAATCCTAAGTGTTGAATCACTTTTTCATTACTTTCATTTTGAAGTACTAACTTTATTAACAGTTGTTTATCAGACTCTGTTAATTGAGATATACAAGAAGGTGACTGGCTCAGTAACTGCCAAAGAGTTGCAGAGATACTAAATTGAGTGAAGTTACTTTTAGTGAGCAGCGCTAGTCGCTCGTGAGTCTCTCGGCTTATTAACTCGTCGCTAAATCCTTCAATTAGGATATTCACGAGTTGCCAATCTAGTGTTTTAAAGTGTGTTAAAAGAGCATAAAAAAAATCGCTTTTAAACTGCTTTTTCAAAGGTTGAATAATTGTACTTTTGTCACTTAAGCATTTAACCACAAGCGCCGAATGTTCAGCGGTGCTTTTATCGCGTTGATATCCCAGTTTTACAGTATCAAACCCTCGGTTTTGCCAAAAATTAAGTAACTGCGCTGTTGCCCCAAAGCTTGCACCAAGCCAACTACATTGGCTTTTTACCTGCGACTCGCAATAACTAAGTAGCTTTTTACCAAGTCCTATATTGTGGGAACTCGGATCAATCGCTATTCGTACAACGCGAGCGCTCAGTTGCGTTAAACAGTCATTATTAAAGCTAAGTTGTGAGAGTGCTTGCGCCATTAAATGTCCTTGCGGACGGCGCTCTCCACTTATAACCTGTAGGGCAAGGTCTTCACTCAAACCACCTTCTATGGCGATTAAGCATACGCCAACTAATTGATTATTAATTTTGCTAATAAATAGTCGTTGCGATGGTGCGTCTAGTAGTTGGCGTAAGTCGTTGACACTACTTTGGTAGTGAGCCAGTGCAAGTAGGGCAATAACTTGTTGCAGTAAAGGCTCATTGTTTACAAGGGATTGCTGAGTTATTTCGCTATGTACTGGCTGCTCTAATTGATCACTACTTAACTCTATATATTGTGCATCGAGTGCTAGTAGTGTGCGAATGTGTTGCTCAAGAGGATCGTGTTTAGCAAAGCGCAGGGGCTCATCAAGCGTTACAACTTTAGAGGCTTTATAGTGTGCTTTAATATAGTTACTAAAGCGAATGGTATAACCCCTACCATTGCCTTCATACCCAACCAGAGTGCTTGCAAATACTATACGAGGGTAATGAGCTAGCATTTGTAGTAATAACGGAACAGGGATTGCTGCAGCTTCATCAACGAGTAGTAAATTGCACTCAGGTAGTGTGTTTAATAACGCGTCAGGTGCAACGTAGTGCAAGTTGGCGAGCTGTTTATGTTCAGCGTTGTATTGAAGACTTAACTCTTGGGCTAAATGTTTAAAGCTGCTATGGGTCGCTTTAAATTGAGTGCTGCTAATAATTACTTTTTTATCAGCTAATTTTGCGGCTGCTAAGCCAAGTGCTGCCGACTTACCTCTGCCTCTATCAGCATTAATGAGTAAAGGCCTATTGGCACGGCCATTAGCTACTTTTACTATTTTTTCAACGCAGTCTTGCTGTGGCTCATAATCAATTTTATTATGCATTACATAGCTAGCGTTATTACTAATACAGCCATTTTTTTCACTAAAGTGAAAAGCGGGCAACGGTTTAATAATAGTCGCGAAACGCTGATTAAATATGCTGTAGTTAATGTTCTGACCGTGTGATTGCACTGTACTTAATGCGGGATCTTGCCAAGAGGCTAAATCATCTAGTTCAGGCAGTAATAAAAACAGTATACCGCCTGCTTTAACGGTGCCGGCAAGTGCTGCAAGTTTATCAGGGTGCAAACCACTAAAACCATTGTAAACAGCATGAGCAAATTCTTGCCCTAAAATTTGGTGAGTGCGAGTAGGCCAGTACGAATTTTTAATCGCGCACTGCTTTGATACAACAAGTGTATTGTTTTCATCTATTAATGAGTTAAGTATTTCATAACACCAAGCTGGGCTGCCAGTTATTAACACTAGCTGACGATGATACGCGCCAGCTAATTGTTGCTCTAACTCATTTAGGTGTGCTTTATACCGCTTGTAATCGTGCATAGGCCGTTACTAACCATTTACTGCCAAGGTCGTCAAAGTTTACTTGTACGCGAGATTGCGCGCCACTGCCTTCGTAATTAAGTACGGTACCAATACCAAACTTAGCATGCAGTACGCGTTGTCCTAAGTTAAAGCCACTGTCTTCAAATGCGGCATGGCTAACTGATGCGCTAAAACGCCCAGCGGCAGGTGGGCGAGAAACCTGTGTTTTAATACGGATTTCTTCTACGCAGTCTTCAGGGATTTCGCGTAAAAAGCGTGATGGGCTATGGTATTTTTCTTGCCCGTATAAACGGCGACTCTCAGCATGGCTAATATATAACTTATCCATTGCTCGTGTCATGCCTACATAACAAAGGCGGCGCTCTTCTTCTAAGCGGCCAGACTCTTCGTTGCTTTGCTGAGAAGGGAACATGCCTTCTTCTACGCCCACCATAAACACTAACGGAAACTCTAAGCCTTTTGCTGAGTGAAGCGTCATCATTTGTACGGCGTCTTCGTGCTCTTCTGCTTGTCCTTCACCTGACTCAAGTGATGTATGGGCTAAAAAGCCTTGTAGTGGTGAGCTGTATTCTTCGTCTTCAGGTAGCTCATACTGATCACACGCACTAATTAGCTCTTCTAAGTTTTCTACGCGAGCACGGCCTTTTTCACCTTTTTCGGCTTGGTACATTGCCATCAAGCCTGAGGTTTGAATTGTGTACTTGGCTTGCTCATGCAAAGTTAAATCGCTAATTTTATCTTCTATTTGTTCAACGAGTTCTACAAACTTACTTACTGCGCCAGAAGCACGGCCAGATAAATGCTGTTGTTCTACAATTGCTTTTGCGGCATACCAAAGCGGTAACGACTCTGCTCGAGCACAGTCGCGTATATGGCTCAATGTTTTGTCGCCAATACCGCGTGCTGGCGTATTAATTACACGCTCAAACGCGGCATCGTCCTGACGATTACCTACTAGGCGTAAGTACGACAACGCATCTTTAATTTCTTGTCGTTCGAAGAATCGCATACCACCATAAATACGGTATTTTAAGCCTTCTTGTAGCATGGCTTCCTCGAGTACACGAGATTGCGCGTTACTACGGTATAAAATTGCTGCATCTTGTAGGGCATTACCTGCATTTAACCAGCTTCGTAGTTTGCTACTTACAAAGCGTGCTTCGTCTAATTCATTAAATGCTGCATAAATAGAAATTGGCTCGCCATCGTTACCGTCGGTCCATAAGCTTTTACCCATACGCTCTGAGTTATTTTGAATTAATGCATTAGACGCTTTCAAAATAGTTGCAGTTGAACGGTAGTTTTGTTCAAGACGAATGGTTTCTGCGCTAAAGTCAGTTAAAAATCGTTTAATATTTTCGATTTTAGCACCGCGCCAACCGTAAATACTTTGGTCATCGTCGCCTACAATCATGATACTGCTTGTATCGCCTGCAAGTAACTTTAACCAAGCATATTGAATGGTATTTGTATCTTGGAACTCGTCTACGAGCATATGTGCAAAGCGTTGCTGGTAATGACGTAGTAACGTAGGGTTATTTTTTAACACTTCGTAGCTGCGTAGTAATATTTCGGCAAAATCAACTAAACCAGCTCTATCACAGGCTTCTTGATAGGCGGCGTAAACACGCAGCATCATTTGCTCATTAATATCGTATGCTTGAATATCTTTAGGGCGAAGTGCTTCATCTTTTTTGGCGCTAATGTACCAGCCAAATTGTTTAGCAGGCCATTTTTTATCATCGATATTCATCGATTTTAATAAGCGCTTGATCATCCGAAGTTGATCGTCAGAGTCTAAAATTTGAAAGGCTTCTGGTAAGTTAGCTTCACGGTGATGAGCACGTAAAATACGATGCGACAAACCATGGAACGTACCAATCCACATACCACCTACAGGGGCTTTTAGTGTTTCTTCAACGCGGCTGCGCATTTCTTTAGCCGCTTTATTAGTAAAGGTTACGGCAAAAATACTGTAAGCAGATGCTTGCTCAACTTGCATAAGCCACGCAATACGATGAACTAACACTCGTGTTTTACCAGACCCAGCACCTGCTAACACCAGCATGTTTTGTAGTGGGGCTGCAACGGCATCGCGTTGTTTGTCATTTAAGCCATCGAGTAATTGTGAAACGTCCATCGTTACGCCTTTTTAATCAATATTGTGGGCAGTATAACAGGTGTTTTTGTTAGGCTAAATAAAATACTGTTTTTATAAACAGCTATTTATAAAATAGCCTTAAAAACGAGTAACTTGATAATTTTTTGAACAAACAAAAAAGCGTAAACGCACAATAAAAATTGCTAATTTGACCTAAAGTTAGCAAAATTTACTAACTCTCTAAATCTAGGCTAATTTAACTATTTGATTTGTAAGCTTTAATAAATTGGCATAGAGTGTGTAAGTAAATAATTATAAAATCAAATAAATACAGAGGTTAGTATGGCAGATCAAGGTTCTGGCGGTAACGTAATCGCAGCATTATGTAATATATTTTTTCCTGGCTTAGGGCAGTTAGTGCAAGGGCGTATTTTAGCGGCTATATTTTTTGCACTCGCTATTATAATAAGTTACGCACTAATTTATGTGCTTGTAGGTTTTGTACTTGTGCCTATTATTTACTTATGGTCGATTATTGACGCAGCGCGTTATAGATCGCGAAGTTAACGGTTTTAAAGTTGAGTAAAATAGCGCCCATGTGGCGCTATTTTACTTTATATGTCCTGTGGTTTACGGGCGTTTACGTATATAATTACGCAATTAAAGATTTACAGGCAAACCCTATGGAATATCAATTTATTCGCGACCCTATTAGTGGGCTACGTATTAAAATAAGCAGTGAACACGCTATTATTGGTCGCTGGCTAAACGAAGAAATAGGCAAAGACAAAGTAGCTATGGTGCAAGCGCTTATTGCATCGGTGAGTTCAAGCTATGAGCCGCTAACGCTAAAAGGCCAAGAAATAGATTTAATATTAACCAAAGACGAAGCACTGTTTGAAGCCCATGCGCTTCATCAAGACAGTGAAGACCTAATAGCGTATCAAGATGACGATTTAGCGCTTGAAGAAAATGGTTTAAGTAGTGGTTGTGGCTTTGAAGATTTCATTGATTTAATTGATTCATGGCATGAGTTTACGTCTGGTCGTTAAGTTATATTATCTATATTATTTTCATAAATTTATTTAGAGTAGAAAGTTTAAAATGAAAAAAGTTGAATTAAAAATTGTAAATCCTAAAGTCGGTACTGAAATTCTTATGCCAGAGTATGCTACAGATGGCTCTGCTGCTATAGACCTTAGAGCTTGTATTGATGATACATTACAAGTTTTACCGGGTGAGACAAAATTAATTCCTACTGGTATTGCTTTAAATATGCAGGATACAGGAATGGCTGCTACTATTTTACCTCGCTCAGGTTTAGGTCATAAACATGGGATTGTACTGGGTAATTTAGTTGGATTAATCGACTCGGATTACCAAGGAGAGTTGTTCATTTCAGTTTGGAATAGGGGGAGTGATGAATTCGCAATAAACTCTGGTGATAGAATTGCTCAATTGATGTTTATTCCAGTAATTAAAGCTGATTTCGTACTTGTAGATGAGTTTGAAGCAACAGAGCGTGGAGCAGGTGGTTTTGGTCACACTGGTGTGAAATAGAGTAGAAAAGCGTGCAAGTCTTGCACGCTTAAAATTGAAGGAAAAGGAATTGAATAATTTTTTTCAAGCTGTGATTGCTGGCGGGATACTGTTTATTCCCGTTTTATACTCTGTTGGTGATTCAGTAAAAGATAGTTTAATAGCTAACATTATATACTTGGTTATTGTAGGAGGGGTATGTGGATATATTTACAAAAATGGTCTCCCAGGCACATGGTTCGAATTTAAATTAAGGTTTTATAAAGCTCTCAAAAGTAAAGTTATTCGACAGAAGGCAAAAAATAGTCGTTCCCTCAGCGACTTTACAACATGGTTAGCTAAAAACCACCCCTTAGAAAGTCTATTAGCTAACAAACCATTAAAAAACACACACTTTACTCGTTTTACCAATTTTGAAGCTGCTATCTTTATTTTACTTGTTAATAATGACTATGAGTGCATAAATTGTAGCCAGCTTTCATCAGAAGATTTTAAAGAGATTTTTACTAAAGCTTTAAAAGAGTCGTTTTATAAGAGGTTAATGCTCAAAGAGTCCCTGTCGCAAATTATTAAGCCAGCTGATTTAGATAAATTACTTGCCAAGTTTGAAGAACAATTAACTGTAGATAGCGATTTAAGTAATGAAAATACTGGTAATAACTTCTTCACTGATAAGGTTAGGGAGCTATGTGGCGAGGGGGGCGAAATGAAAATATCAATTTTTTCAACTACTTCACAATTATCACACGATATATTAAAAGATTTAAAAGCTTATCAAACAAGTACCACTAAAGTTGATATAGATTTCTACATTTGCAGTCCAAATGTTAAATCAGACTCAGCAATTTTGGAATTAATGAAAGAGTACGAAGTCCCCGTTGGTGCTTTACCATCTCAATTTGTAAAGGTTAGTAATAAAAAAGCACACGTAGAAATGGATATTATCCGTCGTGTATTTAGAGTGTTGCGTTCTTTTAAAGACATTAAAGATAACCAAGAGAGTTATTGTAAAACGTCGGTTTATTTATATAAAAAAAGCTACCCTGGGTGCAAAATTCGCCTTATAGAAAACAAATTTGTTGAATTACAACCAGGCCCATTAAAGTTTGCTAATAATTTATACCGCTTTTGTATTGCGAGCACCGATTCAGAAGTAATAAATACCCTTAGTGATGCTGTTAAAAACTTTAAAGATAGTAATGAAGTTCAATGTATTGAATTATTAAAGCAGCCAATAGAACAGGTCGAAAAGCAGGCATTATTAGAGTTAGCCGAATGGTTACTTTCAAGGGGCATAAAACCAGATGAGTTACCTCATTATGCAACTGATATTTATGCTTCTAGTGGTGATCAGGAAACTCGTACTAGGCTAAAGTTTTTACAAAACAGAATAGGAGCTGCTTATAAGGCTATAAGTAATTTGAGTAACCCTATTAATGAAGAGCTTTATACGGGAAAAAGCTTAGAGCAATCAAACGGGACTGGTATTAGGGAACTAAAAATAGATAATAAAATTAAACATATAACAGTTGCCGCAATTTTTACAAATGATAATAAAATCCTTTTAATTGAAAAAACTAAAAAGTTTTACCAGGGAAAGTACAGCCTTGTTGCAGGGCATGTTGAGCATCAAGATAATACACTCACCGAAGCTGTTACAAGGGAGGTTAAAGAAGAGATAGGTTTGAATACAAGTAACCTAAAATATATTTTTCATATTGATGATTTAACAGATAAGTGTGGACACGGTGGTGAGCTACATGATTGGCATGTATTCGGTTCCTATGAAATCATTGATGAAAAGGATTTAAAATTTGGAACTGAAGTTAAAAGTATAAAGTGGGTTCCTTTAGATGAACTTCAAGGCATTAGAGATAAATTAACAGATGGTGCTTGTAAGATTTTTAATGCCATGGGTTGGCTGAAATGAAAACTGTAGTTATAAGGTTAACTGGCGGCGGTGCTATTTCTGAGGTTGACACCGAAATTGATGTGCCATGGTGGGGGTATAGAAATATGCATATCACTCCTGATGTATTCAAAGATTTGCCAGTGATTATTGCAAACAACCCATCAACAAAGTTCATATTCGTTTGCGGTGGCATAGGGGCTTTTCTTTTCACTGATTTAGTTAAAAACCTAGCTATGGATAGTTATGCAGATGAAGTTGGGAAAGGCATAATTTCGATATTAAATGGTATCGCAATATCATATTTAAACTCATTTTCAGTAAATATCTATCCAAATGAAGTACCTGTCAATGAAGTAGAAAAATACTTATCTACAACTGATGCAAGTTGCTTTTTCATTAAGCCTGATTCAGGTTGTATTAGCAGTGATTCTCTTGCTGCAGAAGCTGCTTTTTTAACTAAAGCAGACCTTCTGTTATATGTAAAAAAAGGCGCCCCTCAATATCATGTTGGTTTCGATAAGCCAACGATCATTAACCGCTGGTCATTAGATGATATAGAGCTTAAATCTCTTACTTTGTATGAAGAGCAAGCCAAACATTATGTGCTCGATTATCAGGCATGTTCAATACTCAAATCTAATACTAACGAAATTTATATTATCCCTCCCGAAATTATTAAAGAAATCAATACGAGCTCTTTTCCTGGCAGTAACTCAGAATTAGTAACAAGGGTGCATTAAATGGTATTAAGTTCCGAAAGCATAAAAAGACACCTAATTGAAGGTAAGCTTGTTATTGAGGGTTTTAAAGAAAGCTCATTCAGACCTGCGAGCTATTTACTGAGGCTAAGTGACCACATACTATTAATGGAACAGCACGATAGAGAAATTGATACTAAATCTACAGATACGAAATCTTTTTTTAAAGCTATACAAATTCCAATTGAAGGGTATGTATTAAAACCAGGTGATTTTATATTGGGAGCTTCTGTTGAGTCTTTGAGTTTACCAAATTCTTTGTGCGGAGAGCTAAGTCAACTATCCTGCTACGCTAGAGTGGGTTTGAGCATTAACTTCAGCGCTAATTATGTTGCACCTACATTTGGTCACAGTAACCCGTCATCTATAACCTTTGAGATAAAAAATGAATCTTGTAATAATATCCGTATATATTCTAGAGTGAATTTTTGCCATATACGCTTTATGCAAACTGACTTAGATGTTACAAGTTCATACAATGGAATATACAGTGGGCATAAAGAGGCAAAGGCAGCTGACTTTAGTACAAAGCCAGCGAAAGGTTAAATAATCTTGCGGTAGTCGGTAACGCTTAGGTAATCGACTATTTCGTTATGTGGTTGTTTGCTATCAGGGTTAGCAACTGCAAGTAAATGCTCAATGCCGTATTCTCGTGCGGCATTTAAAACGGGGATACTGTCGTCAACAAACAGTGTACGGCTTTTATTAAAACCTAAGTCGTCTTGCACTTTATGCCACAAACTTTGCTGCTCTTTGCTTACTCCATATTCATGAGTAGACACTACACCATCTAGGTAGTTATCTATCGCAGTTTCTTCAAATTTGAGCATGACACTTTCTGGATGGGCGTTAGTAAGTAAAATTAACTCTTTACCTGCTTTTTTAAGCTCTGTTAAAAAGTGAGGTACGTCTTCTCGCATTTTAATTAAATGCTTTGATTCGCGCTTAAGTTCCATAATAGGCAAGCTTAATTGTTGTTCCCAGTAATCTAAGCAATACCACTGTATTTGACCGCTTACGGCTTGATAGCGTTTTAAAATATCTGCTTTGGCTGCGTCTAAGCTAATGCCTCTTGCTAATGCATGTTGTTGTGGAATTACGTTAAGCCAAAAATGACTGTCGTAATGTAAATCGAGTAATGTTCCGTCCATATCAAGCAAAACGGTATCGATTTTTGACCAATTTAACATAGGAATTTCAACTTATAAGGTTTATTATTGAACTAACTGCCATGATAGCAAATTAACGCCAATGACACAGAAAAAGCACCCAACACCACCACAAATTCTTAGTAATAATGTTGTCGCTAAAAGTCGACTATTTACTGTGGAATCTTTAGAACTTAAATTCTCTAATAACGAAGAGCGCCAATATGAGCGAATTCGCGGCGGTGGCCGGGGAGCAGTGATGATTGTTCCGTTAAGTGCAGACAACGAATTACTACTTGTACGTGAATACTGTGCGGGCACAAACGATTACCAGTTAGGTTTTCCTAAAGGCTTAATCGATCCGGGCGAAACGCCAGAGCAAGCTGCTAACAGAGAGCTTAAAGAAGAAATTGGCTTTGGTGCTGAGTATTTTAAACCATTAAGAACAGTAACAATGGCGCCGAGTTACTTTAATGCCACAATGCATATTTTATTTGCTAAGCAATTATACCCTCAAACCCTTATTGGTGACGAACCTGAGCCGCTTGTTGTTGTTAAGTGGCCATTAACTCAGTGGCAGTCATTATTAGAGCAAGAAGATTTTACCGAAGCACGCAGTGTTGCAGCTTTGCTATTATTAGATAAGTATTTAGCGTCTGGAGCTGCCGATGAATAAATTAATCGAACCGTGCATTGAATTAGCTGAGCGTGCTGGCGATGCAATTATGGCCATTTATAAAAAAGGCGATATTGGCCAACAAGAGAAATCAGATAACACGCCTGTTACCAAAGCTGATTTAGCAGCAAATGACGTACTGGTTGCTGGATTAAAGGTCTTAGCGCCCGATATTCCAATTATGTCGGAAGAAACACCTATACCAGCACTCGCTGAAAGACAAGACTGGCAGCGTTATTGGTTGCTCGATCCGATGGATGGTACAGGCGAATTTATTTTAGAAAGTGGCGACTTTGCAGTAAACATTGCATTGATTGAAAATAACCACCCAGTGCTAGGGGTTATTCATTGGCCTGCTAAAAGTGTGACTTATTTTGCTACAGCTAAAAATGGTGCTTTTAAACGTGAAAACTCAATTGATAAGCAAATATCTGTAGCGCCACCAGAGAACTTAACGCTTGCAGTGAGCCGCCGCCAAAAAATAGAAGCGGTGAGCCAGTATTTAAATAGTCAGTTTACAACGATTGCTGTTGGCTCCTGCTCTTTAAAAGCTTGTATCGTTGCAGAAGGCAAAGCAGATTGTTTTTTAAGAATTGGCCCAACGGGTGAGTGGGATACAGGTGCTTCGCAAGTTATTATTGAGGAAGCCGGAGGTTGTATTACCGATGCAGAATTTAACCCGCTAACGTACAACCAACGAGAGAGTACTGAGAACCCTGACTTTATAGTAATGGGACATCCCGACTGGGAATGGCAAAAAATGATAAATCCACACCAAAGATTGAGCGCAGAATAGCGCTTTGGTTGCTTTTTGTTCACTTGAACAACATTAAGTAGTTTAAGCCTTGCATTATATGTTTATTCCTATATAGTAGCGCTCTCTTCAAGGCAGGCTCGTAAATATTACGAAAATGTTTTAAAGAAATTACAGGCGCGGGATGGAGCAGTCTGGTAGCTCGTCGGGCTCATAACCCGAAGGTCGTCGGTTCAAATCCGGCTCCCGCAACCAATATTTTTATTGAAATTTGGTGCAATAGGTAGTTTTAAAAGGTCGTCGGTTCACTCTTCACCTTCACAACTCCCGCAACCAATTTCCTTAGGGATTGAGGTTACTGTAAACTCTAACTTAAGAGATAAAATAAAGTAGTCGATAGACTTAAAATATACAGGCGCGGGATGGAGCAGTCTGGTAGCTCGTCGGGCTCATAACCCGAAGGTCGTCGGTTCAAATCCGGCTCCCGCAACCAATTTTTTATAAAGATTTAGTGCAGTAGGTAGCTTAAAAAGGTCGTCGGTTCACTTTCCACCTTCACAGCTCTCGCAATAAATTTTTAATTGGAAGCCAAGTTGTAATGTAAGCAACTTAAAACAAGTCTACAAATTTCAGGCGCGGGATGGAGCAGTCTGGTAGCTCGTCGGGCTCATAACCCGAAGGTCGTCGGTTCAAATCCGGCTCCCGCAA
>NZ_BADY01000186.1:0-339 GCF_000241185.1 Pseudoalteromonas sp. BSi20495 | reverse complement strand
TCTACGGGTTGATGTATGTTGTAGGTGAGGTTTTACACCTCGCTTTTAAACATTAAAGCCACGTTACATGAGCGCGAAGTAAATTCGCACCTACAGGGTTGCATATATTGTAGGTGAGGTTGTAGGTGAGGTTTTACACCTCGCTTTTAAACACCCAAGCTACGTGATATGAGCGCGAAGTAAATTCGCACCTACGGGTTGGTGTATGTTGTAGGTGAGGTTTTATACCTCGCTTTTTGGCACCAAAGCCACGTTACATGAGCGCGAAGTAAATTCGCACCTACGGGTTGGTGTATGTTGTAGGTAAGGTTTCACACCTCGCTTTTTGGCACCAAAGCC
>NZ_BADY01000187.1:0-2234 GCF_000241185.1 Pseudoalteromonas sp. BSi20495 | reverse complement strand
TTTTAAACACCCAAGCCACGTTACATGAGCGCGAAGTAAATTCGTACCAACAGGGTTTTACATATTGTAGGTGAGGTTTTATACCTCGCTTTTTTAAACACCCAAGCCACGTTACATGAGCGCGAAGTAAATTCGCACCTACAGGGTTTTACATATCGTAGGTGAGGTTTTATAATTTAATCTCATCAGCTGTTAGCAATCTATATTCACCACTTGCCAAGTTTTCATCTAATTTAATGCCTGCAATCTGCTCGCGATGTAACTCAACGACTTTGTTATCTACCGCGTAAAGCATACGCTTAACTTGATGATACTTACCTTCACTTATTGATAAACGCAGTCCGTAATTAGCAAGTCGTTCGGCAATCGCTGGGCGGGTTAAATCTTTTTCATTATGGAGCATGACACCTGTTCGTAATTGCTCAAGCGCTTCGTCGGTTATAGGCTCTTGAGTTTCGACTAAGTAGGTTTTAAATTTATTACTTTTAGGTGACGTGATTTTATGTGACCAATCGCCATCATTGGTAATTATAACTAATCCTGTGGTATCTATATCAAGGCGGCCTGCCACGTGAAAGTCGCTCATATTTGGCTCATCAAGTAAGTCAAAAACGGTTTTGTGTAGCTCGTCACTATTAGCGCATACATAGCCAACAGGTTTATTTAGCATGTAATAGCGCTTACCTAAAAATACCAAAGGCGTACCTTGGTGCAGTACTTCATCTTGCTGGGCTAGCTGAAAATTATGTGAGGTAATTATTTCGCCATTAACGCTTACTTCTTTTCGCTTAATACTAGCGCGGGCTTGCGTGCGTGGCATTTCAGCTAAGTGGCTAATAAATTTATCTAAGCGGCAAGGGAATTTCATTTTGGTTCACATTTTTAGTCGGCTACAATGGGCGCGATTATAGCCGATAGTGAAATACCATGACAGTGCACAGCACACAAATATTAAGCCTTTACCAAGCAAAAATAGACACGGGTGAACTGTGTTTTGATGCTGCGCAGCAAAATGCGGTGGAAGCTTTAAATACGTTAGGCGAGCAACTTCAAGTTCACACATTATGGTGGCAAAAAGCGCCCTTAACAAAAGGTGTTTATTTATATGGACCAGTAGGGCGCGGTAAATCTATGCTGATGGATTTATTTTATAAAAACCTACCGATTGAGCAAAAGCAGCGGCTGCATTTTCATCATTTTATAGCACAAGTGCATGCCCAACTTTCGAAGCTACAAGGTCAAAAAAATCCATTAATCTTAATTGCAAAACAGTGGGCTAAAAACATCCGTTTACTGTGTTTTGACGAGTTTTTTGTGAGCGACATCGGCGATGCCATGATTATGGCCAGATTGTTCAATGCGTTGTTTGAACAAGGTGTTGTGCTGGTGGCCACATCGAACGCAAAGCCAGAGCAGCTTTATTACAACGGCCTACAACGAGTGCGATTTTTACCTACTATCGATTTAATTAATAACCATTGCCATATAATTAACGTGGCAGGGGAGGACGATCACCGCTTTAGATATGGTAAAAACAGCCGGCACTATTTTATTAATTTACCTAAACATGATTTTCAAAATGAGTTTTTAGTTTCTTATCCTGCTGCAACATACAGCAATACAATTAGCGTGCATGGCCGTGATTTACCTTATTTATTAAAAGCCGATAATGCCTTAATGATTGATTTTATGGCGCTATGCTCCGGCCCGCGTAGTGCTAACGATTATATGTATTTAGCAACGCAATTTGATGTGTTATATGTATCGAATGTGCCACAAATGGGTGTTAAGGCGACGGGTAAAGTTATAGTTCACGGTATAGAAGATAGTTATCAGCGCGAAAAACAAACGCTTGATGAGCACACCTTTGACGACGAAGCGCGTCGCTTTATTGCCTTAGTAGATGAATTTTACGATTGCCATAAATTGCTGGTAATAAATGCGCAAACCGACATTGAACATTTGTATAAAGGTAAAAAATTGCGCTTTGAATATGCACGCACACAATCACGCATAGTCGAAATGCAAAATTGGTAACGCTTTGGTTTGATATATAGTGTAGACGTTGAGCTTGCTCACGCGAGAAGCATAGCTTCTAGTTATAAAGCTATTTTAAAAACTGCGTTTTTACACGCCAGCAAGGTGTGTGGCTACAAGTGAGTTTAACCACAGCGTTAAATTTATTTGTAGACGTAGAGCTTGCTCACGTGAGAAGCATAGCTTCTAGTTATAAA
>NZ_BADY01000188.1:0-116 GCF_000241185.1 Pseudoalteromonas sp. BSi20495 | reverse complement strand
CTTTAACCAGTGAACCTCGCCGTTACTTGTAAATAGCGGTGATGCTCTCTTTTCTTGTAACTGAGCTAACGACCCATATTACAATTTTAAAACACGACTATTAATATAGTAATAGG